>ONXE01000002.1:11646-42560 GCA_900321775.1 uncultured Bacteroidales bacterium | reverse complement strand
AAAAAGTATATTAATGCAGAATTGCAGATTGTTCGTTTGAACAACAACGACGTTATCGTCACCAGCATGAACACTCCCAACAACCAAGTGGGCAACGGTACGCAACTTGCGCCGGAGCGCCGCAAGAGTATTTGGGACTAAATAGATCTTTATCATACTTAACATCAAAAAAACATTGCAGCGGGCTGTGAAGTCCGCTGCTTTGTGTTGTTAACGTTAACCTTAACCTTAACGCTAACCATTAACCCTTAACCATTAATCCTTAACCCTTAACCCTTAACCGATAATCACCATCCGTTGTAGTGGATATTGTCGGTGCGGAACTTGTCCTTCACCTCGGGTTGCTCGGCAGGAACGCCTACGGGCACTATGCAGAGCGGGATAATGTGCTCGGGCAATCCCAGGATACCTTGTACCTGAGCCATGCGCTCCATGTTGGGATGAACTCCGGTCCAAACCGCTCCGAGACCCATGCTGTGTGCGGCCAGCAACAGATTCTCTGTAGCCGCAGAGACATCATTGATCCAGAAAGCTGCCATATCGCCCTCTATGGCTTTGCTGAGGTCACCACAGGGCACGATAGCGCAGGCAGGATGGTTGCTGCAGCGCGAGAATGGCAACTCCTCGCCCAGACGGGAGATGATGCCTTCGTCGGTAACCACGATGAAAGCCCAAGGCTGTTTGTTGATGGCCGACGGAGCAGCCATGGCGGCACGAAGGAGTGTGTCGATTTGCTCGGCAGAGATCTTCTCGCCCGTGAATTGGCGCACGCTGACGCGCGTCATAATGTTGTTATAGACTTCGTTTTTCATACTGTTTGGTTGTTTGCTGCACCCGACAAATGCTATTGCCGCCAGTGCAAAAAGGATGAAACGTTTCATTGATTTGATAGTTTGTTGTTCAAAATTTGCCGACAAAGGTAGTAATAATTTTTGACATGACCAAGTCTTTCGCAAATAAAATGCAAGAAAAATGCGTTTTTGGGGCAGAAAGACCGTTTCTCTGACCCCGGATGTATGCAAGAGAGTCCCAAGGCGGTCTCATAAATATATGGATGTTTTTGCGGGAAGGAGGGACCGCTAAAAGTGGCAAAAAGGGCGTATAAATGCAAAATAAAGTAGCAATATGGGCACAAAAAGGTACAATTTGACGCTTTTTGCGTGGGGAAATTTGCATAATTGCTCAAAATGTAGTAATTTTGCGTCCGATTTGGAAACCGACGCATGGTGTGTTCATTTAGGATAGAAAAGTAAAGGGTTCGTTCCGGGACAGGACTAAGCGTTATTATGAACATAGTGAAAAGAAATGAAATCGGAAAATTTACGAGGAAACGAGCCTGAAATCGTTTACTCCCATTCAGTCAAAGCCGGTCGCCGCATCTATTACATAGATGTTAGGAAAGACCGCAATGCGGATTTGTTTATCTGCATCACAGAGAGCAAACGTACTGCATCGGAGGCAGAAGTGGCCCCGACTTTCGAGAAGCACAAAGTGTTTTTATACAAAGAAGATTTTGCGCATTTCTTGGAAGGATTGCAGAATGCTATCGGCTATATCAAGCAGCAGGTAGGCGACATTGAGGATCGCCAGGAATGGAATGCTGCGGCAGAGAAGCCGGTTATGGAGCCTCTCGAATCAGAGGATGAGGCACGTCTGGAGCATCCCAAACGTCGCGGGCTCTTCGGTTACTTCAAGTAAGAATAGTGATTATCTAACTGCGCGGTACAGCCCTCCCGGAAGGGAGCGTACGAGTCCGCGCAGTTCCATTTGGAACAGCAGCGCGGAAGTGGCTGCGTATGGCATATGCGTCTCGGTAACAAGCGAGTTGACGTGTATGCCTTCTTCGTTTTGATGGAGGATGTCCATCAGCGCCTGTTCCTCGGGTGCAAGGTCGATAAAGAGCTGGTCGAGCACCGTTTGATAGCCGTCGTCGCCAGCCTGCATGGGCTGCCAGCGCATGGCACGGATGAGGTCGTCGGCGCATTCAATAAGGCGTGCCTGGTCGTTCTTGATGAGCCAGTTGCAGCCTGCCGAGTTCTGGTCGGATGGCCTTCCCGGAAAGGCGAAGAGGTCGCGGTTGTAGGAGAAGGCGATGTCTGCGGTGATGAGTGACCCGCCCTTGAGGCGACTTTCGACAACGATGACAGCATCTGCCATTCCGGCGATGATGCGGTTGCGAGCCACGAAATTAGGTCCGTGGGGCTCGGTTTCACTCATATATTCGGTGAGGATGCCGCCTTTCTCGAGGGCTTGAATAGCCACTTGCCTGTGCATGGCGGGATAGATGCGGTCCAGCCCGTGGCCCGGGATGATAAGGGTGGGCAGTCCGGCTTCGATGGCGGCGCGATGGGCCGTGACGTCGATGCCATAAGCCAAGCCGCTGACGATAGTCACGTCCGGCACTTTGGCCGCCAGATCTAAGACGAGTTCGCGACATAGTTGCTTGCCGCGGTCTGAAGGTTGGCGTGTACCCACAATAGAGACAAACTTGCCGTCATTGGGTCGGATGTTGCCTTTGCCGAAGAGCAGCAGCGGACAATCGGGGCACTGGGCGAGGCGCCGAGGGTAGTCCTCGTCCTCGAAATAGTAGGTCTGCAGGTGATGCTTGTCAATGAACAGCAGTTCGCGGTCCACGCGTTGCATCGCCTCGTGGATGCCCTCCAGGCTATGGTCGTTCTCGATAGCCGCCTGTGCCGAGCCGTAGTGCCGGATCAGTTCCTTGGCATGCTTCAATCCCACTCCCGGCAGGAGCGGCAGAGCCATGATGGCACGCAAAGCGGCTGTGTCGGTCTGCGGATTCATGAATGTTTGGGTTTAGGCGGGAAAAAGCGGCAGAGTATGTCCACCATAACAAAACCGAGTACGGTGCCCGAGAAGTCGGCGTACCAGTCGAGCCATTCGCCGGCGCGGGGCGGAAAGAAATAGGCTTGTAGTAGCTCGATGATGCCACCAAAGATGATGGGGAAGATGAGCCCCCAGAAGACGCGCCGGTTAAACGAGACACGGTCCCGCCACAAGTCGCCTGTCAGACAGCAAGTCCAAACCAGATAGGCCACCAGGTGGGAGAATTTGTCAGGGTTGCTGACATCCAGTTGCAGTGAGGCTGCGTGGAACAGGGATAGATAGACAATACCGGCTCCCACAAAAAGTGAGGGCCAGTATGCTATCAAAAAGTGTCCTATTCGCTTAATCATCAGTACGTAGGGCAGATTAGAGTTTCGTTCCGAAGCACAAATCTCCGGCATCTCCCAACCCGGGCACGATGTACTTGTGCTCGTTGAGGATAGGGTCGATAGCCCCTACCCAGAGAGTGGCATTCTCAGGCATGATCTTCCGGAGATAATCCACTGCCTGTTGGGAGGCGATGACGGAGGCGAAATGTACCTCTTTGGGGGTGCCATTACGCAGAAGGGCTGTGTAGGCCAGTTCCATCGAACCGCCGGTAGCCAGCATAGGATCCGCGAGAATGAGCACTTTGCCCTCCAGCGAAGGTGCAGCCATGTATTCAACCACTATTTCCACATTGGTCTGGCTTTCGTCGGTGTAGCGTCGGTAGGCCGAGACGAACGCGTTTTCCGCGCTGTCGAAATAGTTGAAGAAACCGCTGTGCAGGGGTAAACCTGCCCGGAGGACGGTAGCCAGCACAATCCGGTCACGCAAGACGTTCATTTCTGTGGGGGCGAGAGGCGTCATGATGGTCTCTGCCTCGTAATGGAGCGTCTTGCTCAGTTCGTAGGCCATAACTTCGCCTATGCGTTCGATGTTGCGGCGGAAACGCATGCTGTCGCATTGTATATCCACCGAACGAAGCTCGCGCAGGAACGTGTTGATGACAGAATTCTGCTCTGCAAAATTGATTACTTTCATGTTTATTTCTTAGCCGCTTTGGCTTGATCTTTAATGCTCTTGATTTGGGCCTTTACGATGTCCAGATGGCTCTTGGTCTGTGTGGCCAGATTGTCCAGACGCGTGGTTTTGTCGTTGATCTCAATGATGTACTGGCTCAGCATTTCGTAAGCGTGGTCGATTCGCTTCTCGTCGTTTTCGGCGATTTTCTGAATCATCTGTGCAGCGTTGGCTTTGCGCTCGTTGCAGTCGTCCTCCAAACGGCGGAGCAGCGCCAGTTGCTCCTGCATGGCTACGCTCGACACATCGGTCATCTTCTGAATCAGGTCATACTGTTTTTTGATGTCTTTGATCTGCGACTCGTAGTTCTTCCCTTCAGTTTCGAAGAACTTCTTCGCATTCTTTACCATTCCCTGACGTTTCTTCATGAAAGCAACTTGTGCGTCATAGAGTTTCTTCTCCGACTTGAGGTTCTTCTGGGCAGCTACTATATCCTTGCTCTGTTTCTCCAGGTCGTTTTGCAGCGAAGAGAGATGGGTGAGATACAGGTCCAGGTTGCCGTCAGAAGCAGCGCGCATGGTATCCATGTTGAACTCAATCAGTTGAATAGTAATGGGAGAGACATGCTTGTACTCATCAGCATTGATCCCCATCAGCATAGCAGTCGCCAGGACTGCGGAACAAAGAATCTTTTTCATTGTAGTATTATTTAAAGTGTTGATATAAAGTTTCATCATCTTCCTGCTCTCGTGCATTGACCAGTTGCTCCATCACCGTGTCCATATAGGTTTTGGAAACGGGAATGTTGGGCACGCCCTCCATGTCGAAGTCTATCATCAAGCCCTCGTTGGTGCGTTTGAGCAGTTTGACCCTTGAGAAATTGACGATATACGAGCGGTGTGTCCGTCTGAGGCCTACGTCCTGAAACTTCTCCTCGATGTCGCGCAGGGTGGCTCTAAGCATGTAGTGCTGTAGTTTGCCTTGGGCGGAGTAGTGTATCATGACGTAGTTGTCAGCGGCCTCCAGATAATACAGCGTGTCCGGCCGGAGCGAGAGCTTGAGCTCGTTTTTGTCGTCGTAGAAATTGAACATATCCGGCAAAGGGTTCTGCGGCTCGTCATCCATGGCCTGTTTGCGGGCCTCAATAGCTTCCAGTTGGTCTCGGTAATGGAACATTATCAAGGCCAGTATGACTATCGCATACGGGATAAGCAGGATGAAGAAGGTGTAGATGGCTGCGCTTCCCCAACTGGAGAGAAACCGTTCACCGTCATTATGGACAAATATAATCGGGAAAAGAGCATAAAAAAGCGACGTGCCCATAATTTCTGCCGCGACCCAAAGTGCGTATTGGAAATAGGAAAGTGAATGTTTTTTGCAATAATAGCACATTCCTATTCGAGAAATTGCAATAATTGTCATCGCGGTGACCACCACCAGCGTGCCGAAAAGGAAGTACTGCAACTCGGTCATATCCGGTACCCATTGACGCGAGTTGAAAGGCTGGTAGATGGAGATGAAAAGCCAGGCATAGAGCGCTGTCCACAGCACCAAACGAGTTAGATTTTGGCGTGTAGTCAGGTAGTCCGGTATGTAGTGTTTTGTGCCCATTTTTTCCTTTTTTGCCAAAAGGCGGTGCAAAGTTACAAAAAAATTTTCATTCCACCAAATTTTGATATGTCAAAAATTTTTATTAACTTTGCACCCGATTTCGTTCCAAAGCGCTTTTTTGCTGAGAAAACGAGCGAAAAACAGGTGATGAAGAAAAATACGTTTTTGCACCGAATTGATAAAGATTTGGTAAATAATATGCCAATTGTGGCATTTGAAGGGGAAACTTTTGTCATCAATCTGCCGGAGCAAGTGGCAGATGCGGTAGCCTATTTGAATGCGCAAAAGATGGTAGGAGTGGATACAGAGACACGTCCCTCTTTTGTGAAGGGGCAACATTATCCCGTGGCGCTGGTACAGATTGCCACGGAGGAACGGTGTTACCTTTTTCAGTTGAATCGGATAGGCATGCCGGAGGAGCTGGCCGCGTTTTTTGCCAACCCCAAAGTGTGCAAAATAGGTCTTGCCTTCAAGGACGACCTGAACGCCTTGCGACTTCGCCGCAATTTTGAGCCCAAGAACTGTATTGATGTGCAGCGGATGGTAGGGCAGTACGGTATTTTGGATTTGGGGCTCCAGAAGATTTTTGCCATCTGCTTCGGCAAGAAAATCAGCAAATCGCAGCAGTTGACCAACTGGGAGAACATCGAACTCACGCCCGAACAGGCACGCTACGCCTCCACGGACGCGTGGGCGACCCTACTCATATATAAGGAGTTGAAGGCCACGCAGCCTCTTTCTCCGCGCGTTGCAGAGCGCCTGAAACGTGAAATGTTGCTGGAGCAACAGATGCATCAGCAGGAAGTTCTTGCAGCACGCAAGGCTGCCGAGGAACAAGCCGCAAACAGTAACCTTCAAGAGGCCCAAGAACCCGTTCATAGCCTATGACAACAGTTATCCTCAATAAGCATAAGGAAGAATCCGTTCTTCGATTTCATCCCTGGATTTTCTCGGGTGCAATTCGCAAAGTCGTTTTGGACAAAGACCATCGTGGCGACGCCCCGGAAGAGGGCGAATTAGTGGTAGTGCAAAGCAGCGAAGGCCAAACGTTGGGCGTAGGACATTGGCAGGTTGGCTCGATTGCTGTCAGAATTCTGGAGTTTTTCACGGACCATCTGCCGGATAATTTCTGGGAAAAGAGCCTCTCTTTTGCGAACGGGCTCCGTAAGAGCGCGCGACTCTCTCGGGAGGATAACAACACCTATCGTCTGGTACATGGCGAAGGCGATTTTCTGCCCGGCCTGGTGATTGACATCTACGACGATACTGCCGTGCTGCAGGCGCATAGTGTAGGCATGCACAAGCATCGCATGGAGATTGCCGAGGCCATTTGCAGGGTTGTTCCCGAGGTGAAAAACGTCTATTATAAGTCCGAAGGCACGCTGCCCTACAAGGCACCTATCCCCGAGGACGAGCGCAAAGACTGTTACCTGATAGGGCAGACTACGAGTTGTTTGGCAATGGAAAACGGGCTGACCTTCGGTATTGACTGGCTGCGCGGGCAGAAAACAGGCTTCTTTGTGGACCAACGCGAGAACCGTGCTCTCGTGGAGCAATATGCCCGGAACAAAACCGTCTTGAACATGTTCTGCTACACCGGCGGATTCTCGGTGTACGCCCTGCGTGGAGGAGCCAAACTGGTGCATTCCGTGGACAGTTCCGCCAAGGCAATCGAGTTGGTGAATGAAAATGTAGCGCGTAATTTCCCCGAGTGCAAGAACCACGAGGCTTTTGTGGATGACGCGTTCCATTTCCTGGACCATGCGGAGAACAAGTACGACCTGATTATCCTGGATCCGCCGGCTTTTGCCAAGCACCGCGATGCTGTCAAACATGCGCTGCAAGGGTATAAGCGACTGAACGCCAAGGCTTTTGAGATGATTAAAGAGGGCGGTCTGCTCTTTACCTTCAGTTGCTCGCAGGCTATCGACAAAGACATGTTCCGTCTGGCAGTGTTCTCTGCTGCGGCTATGTCGGGGCGCAAGGTGCGTATCCTGCACCAGTTGCATCAGCCGCAGGACCATCCTATTTCCATCTACCATCCCGAAGGCGAGTACCTGAAAGGCTTGGTTTTGTGGGTAGAATAACATTTGTTTAATCAACATCATATTAACTTTTAAATCATTAAGTATTATGAAACTTTCAAACAAGTTGAGTGCTGAGTTTTTAGGCACGTTTTGGCTGGTACTCGGTGGTTGTGGTACCGCAATCTTTGGCCATGTAGGTTTTCTGGGTGTTTCGTTGGCCTTTGGCCTGACGGTTCTGACGATGGCTTACGCTATCGGTCATATCTCCGGCGCACACCTCAATCCTGCTGTTTCATTGGGTGTTTGCATCAATGGCCGCATGTCTGTTAAGGAAATGCTCGCATACTGGTGCGCACAGATTCTGGGTGGTATTGCTGCCGCTGCTATCCTGTTCGCTATTGCCAAGGCTGCCAATATGGCGATTGGTACGTTTGCCGCTAACGGCTACGGCGATTTCTTCGGAGCTGCTGACAAAATGGCCGGCTATCAGAATATTTCGATGGGCGGTGCGTTCCTGGTAGAATGCCTGCTGACCTTTGTTTTCCTGATGGTCATCCTTGGCGCAACGGACGAGAAGAACGGATGCGGTAAGTTTGCCGGCGTGGCTATCGGCCTCTGCCTCACTCTGATTCACCTGATCAGCATCCCTCTGACTAACACCTCTGTCAACCCCGCTCGTTCCATCGCACAGGCTATCTTCTCGGAGAACGCGCTGGCTATGCCGCAACTTTGGCTCTTCATCGTAGCACCGCTCTGTGGCGCTGCTCTCGCCGGATTGGCTTACAAGTGCCTCAGCTGCAATAAGGAGTGCAAGAAATAATTAGATAAGAATGACTCCGTACACACATATTGTTCGATATTACGAATGTGACAGGATGGGGATAACCCATCACTCCAATTATGTGCGTTTTATGGAGGAAGCACGCATTGACTGGATGGACCAACTCGGCTACGGCTTCGAAAAAATGGAAGCCGAGGGAGTGGTCTCTCCGGTCATGGCGATTTCTCTTCAATATAAGCGAACCACTACATTCAAGGATGTGATAGATATCGAAGTCACTGTAGCAGAGATGTCTGCCCTCAAAATCACTTTCAACTACACGATGAAAGTGGCCGGCAACATCGTCTGCCTTGCTTCCTCTACTCATTGCTTTCTGGAGAACAATAAACCGGTTGTGCTTGAAAAACGCTTCCCGGAACTGTGTGAAACTATTCGTCAAAGCATGCAGTCATGACGAAAGTGCTTTTCATCTGTCACGGAAACATCTGTCGCTCGCCGATGGCTGAGTTTGTGATGAAACAACTGGTAGCCGAAGCCGGCAGGGAACAAGAGTTTCAGATAGAGTCGGCTGCTGTTTCCACAGAGGAGATAGGCAACGACCTCTATCCTCCCGCCAAACGCAAACTGACGGAAAAAGGAGTGCCCTTCACCCGTCATGCGGCCCGACAGATAACCCGCGAGGATTATCAGTGTTTCGATTATATCATCTGCATGGATCACAGCAATCTGCGTTTGCTGCGCTATCTGGTAGGAGAGGACACGTTGGGAAAAGTGTCGCTTCTGCTGGAATGGGCAGATGTGTCGCGCGATGTGGCAGACCCTTGGTACACAGGCGATTTCGAGGCAGCGTACCAAGATATCTTGCAGGGCTGCCAAGCCTTCCTTAAAGCAGTTTGAGCACGTCTTTGAGCGTGGGCACTATATACGTAGCGGTTTCACCGGTTTCGCCCTGGTGTATCCAAATCTGGTCAATCCCTGCAGCTTTTGCTCCGGCAATGTCGGAGTTGTAACTATCCCCTATCATCACTGCTTCGTCGGCTGTTACTCCGTTTCGCTCCAAGGCGATGCGGAAGATTTCGGGCTGCGGTTTGTTGATTCCCACTTCTTCGCTGATGAGCAGATGTGTAAACAGATCCTGTAGGCCCGAATGGGCAAATTTGTAGTACTGTACCTCGCCAAAACCATTGCTGATGATGGTGAGAGGGTATTTGGCGGCAAGCTGACGCACAACTACGTCTGCATCCGGAAGTAGCGAGAAATAGCGGTTCGTCAGTCTGAGGAATTCCACTCCTATCTCTTTGGCTATCTCTTCTTTGCTTCTGCCTCGCAGTGTGGGCTCTGGCTGTATCATCAGCGGACGATAGAAACGCTCGAACTGCAGGTATTCTTTGGTTATTTCGTTCTGACCGTATTTGCCCCACAACATCAGGTTGTATGGCTCGTAGGCTTCCAGATAGTCTTCAAACGTAGCGTACAAATCCTCCAGATGGTATGTGGCGTAGATGTCCTGCAAGGCTTGTTGAGCGGCATTCACCCAATCTCCGATAGTGTCATCCCAGTCCAGAAAAACGGCTTTGTACGTTTTTTTCTGCGGTGCGTTAGTGTCTATTTTCTCTTTCATGGTGCAAAGTTAGTGTTTTTTTTTGAAATGACCAAACTTTTTGGTGAAAAAACTTGCACAAATGAAAAAAATGTACTATCTTTGCAGCCCGAAATGAGACTGCATCCAATAATCATTCACTATAAACATACACGAATATGAAAAAATCTCTCGGAATTATTATCATCATCGTTGTCGCAGTTGCGACTGCGGCTTGTGCAGCCTATTTGCTGATTAATCAACAGGACCAGCCGAGTCAACAGGAGACAATCCTGATAGGCCATTTTGTTTCTCCCGAAACCGCTCCAAGCGTTGTTTACCTGAAAAATGACGAAACGGAAGAAGAGCAAGCTATTCCCGTGGAAAACGGTACTTTCACGCTGGCTATTCCGCACGACAAAACCAACATTCTTACGGCTTATTATGAAAAGGATAGTACGTCCTGGGGTGAGAGTTTTGTGCCGGACTGCGACACGGTTCGCTACGAGATTGCCGAACAAACCCTTAGTGAGGTGATTGTGCCCGAATCCTCATTGAACTTCGAGTTGATGGATTTTATCGATTTCTGCGAGGAATGGTACGACCGTTTCCAGCAAGGTCAGGCGGATATTGCCGAGTTGATGGAATATAGCAATAGGTTAGTGGACGAGCATCCCGACGATTTCCTTGGCTTTGCGGGATTTATCTACGCCTCGCAGGAACTTCCTGAAGAGGAATGGATGGCTCTGAAGAACAAACTGGCGCCTGAAATTCAGGCTAAGCAATATATTCAGAAGCGGGTAAACAATTTTGAGAAGCAGCACGAAACGGGAAATGGCTCGATGTTTAAGGATTTCGAAGCAGAGCAGCCGGACGGAACGGTGATGCATTTCTCTGATTTTGTGGGCCGGGGCAAATATGTGCTGGTGGATTTCTGGGCTTCGTGGTGCGGTCCCTGCATCCGAGAGACGCCGTATATCCGTGCCGCGTACGACAAATACTACGGCGAGCAATTTGATGTGCTGGGTGTAGCTGTGTGGGATGAGCCGGAGAATACGCTGAAAGCTGTCAGCGAGCATGGCATTGTCTGGAACGTGATGTGCAACGCTCAAGACGAACCCGGCGATTTGTACGGTTTTAGCAGTATTCCAACTATCTTCCTTTTTGGCCCGGACGGCACATTGCTGGTTCGTGAAGGACTTCGCGGCGACGCAATCATGGACACCCTGGCGGTGTACTTAGGCGAAGACGGCTTCTAATACGGGAAGAGAGTTTGGCATTATGAAGTCGGGGATGTGCGTGGTGTAGTAATCCATCAACGCATGCAGTAACTCTCTGCGCCTCCCCGCCAATAGCGTAAGACATTGGTTGGCAGGGTCGTCAAAATCGATGGCGAAGCCCAGTAATTCGGCGTAGCGCACCAGAAACCTGATGTGCAGGTTCTGCGGGTCGGCGCACGTGTCGAGTTCGCGTATGGTGTCTGCCAGAAAGTCGAACAACACCTCGTCTTGTTGCGGGTGAGCCAATGTTCGGCTGAGTATTTCCGAGATAAACAATGCCACACATCTGCGGTTGTGGTCAAACATCAGTTCGCCCGGCACATAAGCCAACGAACATTCTTTCATTTGCCCCATCGATTGACCGTCGCGCAGGGTGGCTTCGATGTGCAGCAGCGTAAGCGGTTCCATCAAAGCCTGTCGCCCCTTTTTTCGGCTGTGTCGGCCATAAACAAGAAACTGCATCCGTCCGTGCGAGCGCGTGTACAGATGCAGTATGGAAGCCTTCTCGTTGTGCGGAGCCAGGCGCAATACTATGGCGTCAGTTTTGCTGTTCAAAACGAGCGTTTCGGCGATTAAGAAAACGGCGCACGCGCAGGTTGTTTCGGCCCTCATAGCGTGCCGGCAAATCCAGACGTTCCTCCGGCAGCGAATCCGCTTCAAGAACAACTACCCCCTCCTCGGTACTCTTGCGAACGAAGAAAAGTTCGTCATAGAGAACGGGCACAGAGTCCACAAGGAACGTGCTCATCTTCATCGTGTCCGGAGTGACAATCATGCGTGAGAAGAAGGCGTGGTTGCTTCCGAGACGCTCTTCGATGGGGCTGCACTTGGGCAGGTACGATTTGGCGCTGGAGGAGAGAATGACGTAGGCGGGAGCCTCGCCGTCGTGGCGATGGCGTGCGTAGTTGTGGTCATGTCCGGCCACCACGAGATCGGCATCCTGCAGCGCATAACGGAGGGCCCAAGCAATCAGAGGGTTGTCGCGTCCCATGCCGGCAGAGAAAACAGGGTGGTGCATCAGCACGATGTTCCAGCGAAGATTCTCCTGCGCCGTTTGATTCCATTGGGTCGATTCGTAGCGCAGAACCTGTGTCAACCATGTGCGGAGTACGGTGTAATCCGACAGACTTTGTAGCGCATCGGTATCGAGTACGATAAGCCGCATGTTTGGAAAGTCCAGAAAATAAGTGCGGCCCAGGAATCGCTTCGGACCGTTTTGGGGGTTCACAAAGATGTGCGGCCAACGCACGTCCACTCGCTTGCGAATACCTTTCAGGTACTCATGATTACCCAGCGTTGCCACCTGCGGAAAGCATGCAGTCTTGTCTCCCATCGAGGAGAAAAACAGTTGCCAGTACTCGTCTGTGGGACGCTCGATAATATCGCCTATGTAGGCGAAGAAATCCGCCTCGGGAACAGTGTTACATGCCGTTTCGACGAATGCAGACGCTTCGTCAAGCGAAGTGTACTGCATGTCGCCGAAAAGGAGAAACGTGTCCTGAGGACAAGTATCGGAATAGGCTTGTACTGTGAAATGGAATTCCTGTGACTCAAGTCCGTCGGTCTCCACGCGATAAGTGTAGTCGCCGGGGTGGAGATCCATGAGATGAACCTGATGAAACGCAGCCTCGCCACTACGTGAAGACACGAAGTGGGATTGGGCGGGAATGGTGTCCGTGTGTTCGGTGAGCACGTGGGTAAGTATCAGTCGTGACACCGTCGTGGTGTCTTTGCCGGCCCGCCACGACACGACGCGACCTGTGGCAGCCTGCTCGCCAAACGTCAGCACCACGTTCGTAGGCTCATCGCCAACGGTGTAAACAGGTTCGGCGGGATTGGCAAACCACGCGTCCCAGCGAATCACGCACAGTGTAATCGTACCCGCCAGAACGAGTAACAGAATCACCAACCAGACAATGCGCTTTTTCACAATACAAACGGTTATGATCAGAACGGCAGATCCGTGTCGTCACCTTGGGCGGCAACGGCGTCGAACGTATTGGTGACAGGTTCAGCGGGAGCCTCTGTCGGAGCCGCGGGAGCTGCCGGAGATACGGGCTGAACAGGAGCGGCTGCCTGAGTCGTCTGAACGCCCTGCAGTACCTTCCAGGCGCGAACGCTGGTGTACCAACGGCCGTTGAACTCACGACTCTCCAGGTCGAAGCTGACAGTAACAACCTGATCTACTTCGGCAGGATTGTCAGCAATACGCTGGTCTCCAAAAATCTCGATTGCCACTTTGCGCGGGTAGTTCTCCTGAGTCTCCAAGATGAAGGTCTTGATGGTCCAGGGGTTACCCGTACGAGTACTCGTACCTTGCTGCAACGGCAATACTTGTATTACTTTACCTACTATTTCCATAATCTTTAACCTTTAACCTTTAACCCTTAATCGCTGCTACGCCGGGCAGAACCTTACCTTCCACAGCCTCAAGCAATGCGCCGCCGCCGGTGGAGATATACGATACTTTGTCGGCCAAGCCAAACTTGTTGACGCAAGCTACGGAGTCGCCACCGCCGATGAGCGAGAAAGCACCGTTGGCTGTAGCCTCTGCAATAGCCTCACCGATAGCGCGGCTACCGTCGCAGAAGTTGTCGAACTCGAATACGCCGGCAGGACCGTTCCACAGGATAGTCTTGGCGCCGCGAATAGCCTCACGGAATTTCTTCTGAGCCTCAGGACCGGCATCCATACCTTCCCAACCTGCGGGGATAGCATTGGAGGGGTAAACCTTCTGGTTGGCATCGTTGGAGAAAGCGTCGCCGCAGATAGCATCCGGAGCCATCACGAGCTCTACGCCGTTCTTCTTGGCCAGTTCTTCTACGCCCAGTGCTACATCCAGTTTGTCCTCCTCGCAAATCGAGCCACCTATCTCGCCGCCGTGGGCTTTGGCGAAGGTGTAGGTCATACCGCCGCACAGAATCAGTTTGTCCACTTTGCCGAGCAGGTTCTCGATAATGCCGATTTTAGACGACACTTTCGAACCACCCATTACAGCCACAAACGGACGTTTGATGTCGGAGAGAACGGCGTCAACAGCGGCCACTTCTTTCTCCATGAGGAAGCCGAGCATCTTGTTGTCGGCGTCGAAATAGTCGGCGATGACAGCAGTAGAAGCGTGCTTGCGGTGAGCTGTACCGAACGCGTCCATTACATAGCAGTCAGCATAGGATGCAAGGGTCTTGGCAAAATCTTTCTGGCGCTTCTTCATCTCAGCCTTGGCTGCCTCGTATGCGGGATCTTCTTTCTCAATACCAACGGGTTTGCCTTCCTCTTCAGGATAGAAACGCAGGTTCTCGAGCATGAGTACCTCACCCGGTTTGAGAGCAGCTGCGGCGTCCTGAGCCTTGGCGCAGTCGGGCGCAAATTTCACGGGAACACCCAGCGCTGCGCTGACCGCGTCAACAATCTGCGAGAGACTCATCTTGGCGTTCACTTTGCCTTTGGGTTTGCCCATATGGGACATGATAATCAGTGCACCTCCGTTGTCCAGAATGTGCTTCAGAGTAGGCAGTGCGCCGCGGATGCGGGTGTCGTCAGTGATTTTTCCGTTCTCGTCCAGAGGTACATTGAAGTCCACACGAACGATTGCCTTCTTTCCGGCAAATTTGTAGTTTGAAATAGTCATCATAATATCATTGTTTTTTAGTTGTTATTATCTATAAATCAGTTTAGTTGTCTTGGTTGTACCAAGCCTCCAACTGTTTGTTAAAATCGCTTTTGTCGTATGTGCGCGCCCATTCCTGCAGTTGGTCGGTCATGTCCTCGAAATGCATTCTGACGAGCCTGCGCGACAGCAACCCGGGATTGGAAAACGACCACGGCAGCGCATCCTGATTGACAGCACCTCTTTTATTCAGCACGCGCGTGCGTGACTTGGCCCAGCGACTCGTCTCCAGTCCGCGGGTGCGCAGCAGGAACAGACGAACCTGGCGAAGCGGACTGTTTTCCGGTGAGTCGTTGATAGCGCAGACAGTCTCGTACGCCAAACGCCGGGCACCCAACGTCTCCCGTCCGTCCAATGTGACATGTCCCGAAGGATAGAAAACCAGCGAACGACCTTCTTCCAGCGCGTTTACTGATATCTGCACCAGACTGGCTGCTTGACGGACTGCGGCTTCGGAACGATGCTTCATCAGGTCCGGCACCATTACTGCGTCACTCATGCCCAGCACCTGTCGGAAAACCGGATTGGCAAAGAATTGCTCATCAGTCATCGGGCTGACTTTTCTGCCGCGAGCGTATATCTCCTCGAAGAGCAGAATAGGGTCGATGTAAGCAGGATGATTAGGCATAATCAGCAGCCGTTCTGCGCGCATCACTTCGTCGAATCCGTCCATCACCAGTTTATAGCGCATGCGCAAGAAGAAGCGTAGCACCCGTGCCAGGAAAAACGGATTGGTGAAGAAACGGTACACGAACGCTAAAACCGCAAAGATGACCGCCAACCATATGAGCAGAAATGTGTTCAAGTCCTGTCTCGTTTTATGCGTTTTTTACCCGTTTGGCCGCTACAATGAAGTATGCCACCAGAGCCAGATACATCACGATTCCCACAATCTCGGCTCCTGCCGATTCGGCCCAAGAGGCGATATACCAGTCTGCGCCTGCGAACTTAACCGCTGCGCTCACTACGCCCATCAAGGCGCCGCCGGCAATGAAACCGCTGGCAATCAACGTGCCTTTTTCGAAGCGTTGCTTGGCCAGTTCTTTATCTTTACCCTGCTCCATGAGCCAGGCGATGAAGCCGCCCACCAGCAACGGGGTGTTCAGTTCCAGAGGAATGAACATACCCAACGCAAACGCCAGCACGGGTACGCCCATTTGATTGAGGATGAGGGCCAGAACAGCTCCTGCCAGGTACAGCATCCACGGAGCGCCCTGACCGGACATCAGAGGCTCAATCACCGCAGCCATGGCGTTGGCTTGAGGAGCCACCAGAGCCTTGTCGCCCACAAATCCGTAGGTCTTGTTCATGATGATCATCACGCCGCCTACCGTGGCTGCACTGACCAATGTGCCCAGGAATTTCCAGGTCTCCTGTTTCTGCGGAGTCGTGCCAATCCAATAACCTATCTTGAGGTCGGTGATGAAGCCTCCGGCCATAGCCAAAGCCGTGCAAACAACGCCGCCGATAACCATCGCACCTACCATGCCGCTCGGACCTTTCATGCCCACAGCCACAAAAACGACGGAAGCGATAATCAGCGTCATCAGGGTCATGCCGCTCACGGGGTTGGAACCCACGATGGCGATAGCATTGGCCGCCACGGTCGTGAACAGGAAAGAGATAACAGCCACCACCAGGAACGCCACAAAAGCTTGCAGCAGGTTGCCCAATACGCCTACCCAGAAGAACACCAGTGTGATGATCAGCGAGGCAATGACGGCGATGGCGATGAACTTCATCGAGAGGTCGCGCTCGGTGCGAAGAATGTCCCGAGCCTTTACTTTCTTGCCGCCAAACTCATTCTTCACCAGCCCGAAAGCGCTACCGATGACCGAGCGGTTCTTCACGATACCTATCAGTCCGGCCATGGCAATAGCGCCGATACCGATGTTGCGGCCATAGTCCTTGAAAAGCATGGTGGCATCTACGGCTTCCATGCCCGGAATCGAACCCAGAACAGGCAGCAGAACCCACCATACGAAGAACGAACCTGCGCAGATAACTGCCGCGTAGCGCAGGCCGATGATGTAGCCCAAACCCAGCACGGCTGCGGAGGTGTTCATGCTGAAGACCAGTTTCGTCTTGGCCGCCAGCGCCTCGCCCCAGGCTGTCATGCGGGTGCTCAGCGTCTCGCACCAAAGGCCGAAGGTGGAAACCAGAAAATCATACAGTCCGCCTATGGCAGCTGCCCAGATAAGCGGCTTGGCTTGCGAACCGCCCTGTGCGCCCGAAACGAGCACCTGAGTCGTCGCTGTGGCCTCAGGGAAAGGATACTCGCCGTGCTTCTCCTGCACGAAGTATTTGCGGAAGGGAATCAGGAACAGGATGCCCAAGCAACCGCCTAACAGCGAAGACAGGAACACCTGCAGGAAATTAACCGTAATCTCCGGATACTTGGCCTGAAGGATATACAGCGCGGGCAGCGTGAAGATGGCGCCGGCTACTATCACGCCCGAACAGGCGCCGATAGACTGGATAATCACGTTCTCACCCAGCGCGTTCTTGCGTTTCGTGGCACTGGACAAACCCACGGCGATGATGGCAATAGGAATAGCAGCCTCAAACACTTGCCCTACTTTCAGTCCCAAATATGCTGCGGCAGCGGAAAAAATCACGGCCATAATCAGACCGATTACTACGGAATAAACCGTTACTTCGGGGTACTTCTTGTCTGCTTTCAGGATAGGCTCATATTTCTCTCCTTCTTTGAGCGGTCTCCCTGCATTTTCAGGCAACTCCACTCGTAGTGGCTCCTCCTGAGTTAATGTGTCTTGCTGTTGTTTCATATTGTTTTCAATTATGCGCACATCACGTGTGCGCACGAAATCGGCTGCAAAGTTAACACTTTTTTTTGGATTATGCAAATTTTTAGGGTGAAAAAGTGCTGAAAAAGTGGGGGTAACTTATGAAAAAAGAGGGGGCGTTGTCAAAAATCGGGGAGAGTGAGATTGATAATCAATGATTTAAATGTGCCAAAATGACAATCGTCCCAAGACCTATGCAAGAGAGTAGCAAGATGTATGCAAGGTGGTCTCATAAAGTTACGGAGACTTTCGCGAGTTTGTAACGTTTTTAGATTGTCAAAAGTCAAAGGTCAAAGGTCAAAGAGAGCCGGATTAAATCCGACGACAATGAACAAAGTATGCCGGATATCCGGCATAAAAGAAGAAAGCCAGCTGTTTCGCTTCTTCGTGAGCAAAGCGAAGCGAAGAAACAAGATGTGAGATGTGAAATGCAAAACGTGCGAGTGCGAGATGCGAGAAGCTGTATTTTGCTGAAAGACAGTATATTGTGATAATTCGCATCTCGCACTCGCACGTTTTGATTATTATATACGTGTCCGTATATCAAGGGCAGGGGTTCTGATCCAACGTATCTTTTATGCTGTGCCGGTGATTCAATGATATGTCAAATTCTTGTAGAATACGCACTCGTTTTAGCCAATTTTATAAGGGAATGTTGCTATCTTTTATTTAAAAGGACAAGACAAATAGCGGCAATGGGCAAACTCCAGCAATTGCTACCACAGAACTGTATCCAATCGCATCCCGAAGCATTGTTGGACGACAAAAGCGACAAAAAGAGCAACGAATAACTACAACTAACAACATAAACAACCAACTAGTATTAGGGCTGCAACTCCAAGTGATTGCAGCCCTAATCATTTATATAATATGTACTTTAACGGATGGTTACCAACGTCCAGCGCCTCACAGATGGATGTGCAGGAACTGAGATAGAGCGTCAGCAATGCGCCCACGAGGGTTAGCGGACTGAAGGAGAAGGATGATATGTGGCGGATGCGGGGCACAGTTACAAAAGAGTGGAGACCCGGCAAGATTTATATTCTATTCAATTATTACCCCTGTTAACGTATATAGCACACTTCCTCTTTTAATGTAGATTTGATTGTTGCGAAGAATTTTGGTTGTTTTATTATGCTCTTCCATTTCCACATCATTTATCGCATCGTCGATAGACTCTTCTATATCTCCAGATAATTCGTAAAAACCCAAACCGTTTAATCCGTATTGAGTGACTCTTAAATACAATGTCGTTGGGCCATTAAAAGTGATGGTTTGGGAATTCTTGTTGTTGTTAGAAAATGAAGTTCCACCTAATGAATATGCAAATTGAGCATCAGCATTTTCGTACCACCACCCATTATTATTATACTTGTCATATAGATTTACAGTCACTCTATATCTACAATTGTTGGGGAATAATAATTTGTAATAATCTACGTCCGAATTATCGTGAAGCGATACTTGAAGTGTCCCAAAGTCCGCAATCTCTTGGTCAATTGACCAACTAAGGAGAGTCGCTGTAGTTTGTTTATTATTGTCCTCGTAATCGTCTACGATTAGAGCTGGGGCATGAACAATAACTCTTACGGGATTTGAATAAGAATCAATGCAACCCATGTAGTGCCATGTGGTTTGATTAGATTCTTTGTATGTCAATGCAAGATAATAACTCCCAGGTTCTACATCTACAACATTATAAAACGAGAGTCTTTGGGTTGTGTTTGGGCTGAACCCTGTAGAATAATCCAATTCGTCAATGACTTGAGCTAATGAACAATCAGTACTATACAGACAAAGCCTTACTTTACCATAGAAAATAGTAAAAAGAGCTGTATTTTTAATGTCCACCTCTATTCTTATCCGGCTTCCTGTGGTAAAATCTCCTCTTGCGATGTTAAACGATGAAGTTGGTTTTAAATCTGTACTTGAAGATTTAATCGTAAAAGCAACATTATTGTATTCTGTCAGGATAATTCCTTCGTCAGTTTTCACTGGTTTCCAATCCGATTCATTATCGTCTTTATAATACATGTAAGCACGATATTTACCCGGCACAAAAGGGGCGCCACCATCAAAAGTATAAACGTTTCTTTCAGTAACTCTGCCAGCTCCAAGAGATATGTGATATAATTCTTTTGACCAGGCAATAAATTCACCTTCATTTGTGAATGTTGCCACGCGAAACACCCCATTAAATATACCAGTACCATTGTTTTCAATTTTTGCAGCAAAAGAGAACGTGTTCCCAAAATAATAGGGATTTACATCCAAAGAAGAAGATGTACTACTTGTGTTAATCGCCGATAAATCAGTATTCATGTACAAATCGTAATTCTTTGCAGGGCCAGATCCGTTGCTCGGTTTAATGCCAATTACGGCCTGTTGGTTATAAGTATAATTATGGTTCCCAGGGGTTAAAGCAGTAAGAGAAAAGAAGCCATTGGCAGTTCCTCCCCATCCCCAATTAAAGTGAAACATATCATTACTATCATAGCCATCGCAAACAAAAGCATGTCCACCACCAGAAGTAGAAAAGCCTGCATATAGAATAGGACGTTGGTTATCTAACTCATTTTTAAGCATATTCTTCCATGTGTTAGAAGATATGTTTGCTGTCCATCGCTTACCGACAACCGTGGAAGCATAACCGAAATAGGTTCTAAGAGCCATTTCGGCACTCGAACGCCCAAAGCCCAAATCTATAATTTGTGCGCCACTACTTCCGTCTCCATCGGAGTTATAATCCATAGATACTCCCACTCCACAATGATACATCAAAGTGGCGACAGCATTATTCTGAGTTGATGAAGTTGATGATGATAATTGAATTGGCATATTTGACCAATCATAAGTAGTGTTTGCAAAGTTCGCAGAAAGAGTACCATATCGTTGAGAAGGATAACTTTTGTTCCCTATCCCCTGTGTAGGATACTCCCAATATTTCATTATCTGCGCCATTGCCGTTGCTACGCAGCCTGTCGTAGGATGTCCCCCGTGTTGAGATAATGATGCGTCGAAAGGACATTTATTGTTATAATAAGGAGATTGATTCCATCTGGTGGATATAAGAGCGTTGACAGATGCCGCTGCTTTTTGAGTCATAGGAGCTTTTAAGTATGCCGTCCAAAGGGCTTTTACACTATCATTCGCCCGAATATTATTATCGATAGCATATTGAATCTCATCGGAATATACCTGAAGCAAATCTTCCAATTGTACAGGAATATTGCTCAAATCGATACAGCCTTCTGTCGAATACCCTAAAATTGGAGTAGCACAATCATCACCAGAGACTATGACAAAGCCATCATTGCTACTACTATTAAATATATAGTAATGTGGAGAATCGTCACCTATGATATTGTGTCTTACCAAGTTCCTCTGTTTACGCATTGCCCTAGTCATTGTATTTGAATTCTCTGCGGAATCAAGAAATTTTTGTGCCACTTGTTGTGCAACATTAGGGGAAACTGGAGCAGCGCAAAGTGCTGTTGGCAACACAAAAAATATAAGTATAAACCTTCTCATTTGGTAGTTGTTACTTGGTTGTGAATTCATAGGTAATCGTTCCTACTTGCTCTTGATCTCCATCTGTAAACTTTGCCTTACGTGCGGCGTCAATTGCTAGTTGAATGGTGCGCTGATCGGTAATAGTTCCGCCAACACAGGTAGCAAACACTACATTTCCGGCTTTATTAACACGAATCTCCACTACGACAGACCCTTCTACTTCAGCACTTTCAGATGGTAATGGCAATCCACCAATTATAGAGCGTCCATCTAACCCATATGAACTACTGTTATTGGCAAGATTAGTTTTATTTTTTTTGTCCTTTGATTCGATTTGATTGTACAAAACTACTTTCCCATTGGCATAGATTATGGTGACGACTTCTTCCGCGCCAAGAACGAAAGTAGGTCCTTCAAGATTATCCCACTCTTTATATCGAATTTCTGACTTTGATACCTCGAGGACTTTGGCTTCAATCTTTTGTGCCATATGGGTGATAATGATGTCCTGTGCTCCAATCGGTAAGACGAAAAGGAATTGTGCCACAAAAAAGGCAACTTTAATTATCGGAAATTTCATATATAAACGCTTATGATTTTAATTAGAGTTGTTTTACAAACTCTGCAATCTTAATAATCTCCACCTTAGGCCAAGGGATTTCTTTCAACTGATTGAAGTCCTTGTCGTTCGTAACGATGTACTCTGCATCAGCAGCAATAGCACAATCCACAAACTTATTATCATCCACATCAGTGGTTAACAACTCAAAATGCACATAGGCAGTTTGAAATGTCGTTGTAGAAAGGTTGGCAATAGCTTCAACAATGTTGCGTGCTATTCCCGGAGTCGTTTTCTCTGACAAAACTTCTTCATACTCGTCCAAAATGTCCGAACTCACGCACAAACTCACCTTACCTTCAATAATCTCTGTCCACAGTTTGTGATAGGGGCTTTTTGAAGGTAACGCCTGCAGCAGACAATTTGTATCAAGAACGATGTACCGCATAGCGATAGGGTGTTCTCATGTGTTCTTTGCCCCAGGAGTCGATGGTTTGTTCGCTGATTTTCCCTTCGTCCCAAAGAGCATCTATTTGTCGTTGCGCTTTGTCTGCAAAATAGCGTGCCAATACGTTTCGGAAGTCAGCATAGTCTGCTTCCGTCTCAATGCCTTTAATGACATTCAGCACATCCAATTTTGCCATTTGCAAGTAACTCATAATTGGTCCTTTCTTTTAGTTTCGACTGCAAATTTACGAAAAAGAATTGACATAAAAAAATCGAAAGTGTAAAAAAATGCTTTTTGAGTGAGTTTTTTACTCAGAACGAGCATTTTTTTGCGTTTTTGCAGAATATCTGGTACAAAACAATGAGGGCCATCGTATGTATGACCCTCATTATTGCTTATAACGCTTTATTTCTATATGTTTGCTGCAGCACTATGCAGCGGGTATGATTGTTGCGACTTGCGAGGCCGCGGAAAAATCAAAACTCAATCAAGCGACGTTTGAACTCAGCAAGAGGAATGATACCCAGATATTGCTGTCAAGGATGATTCTCATTTCGCGTAACGGACGGCTCGAATTTCGTCCATGATATCTTCCTCACTCAAGTCTTCCACTTTGGGCCTACCGGCGATGAAGTTATCCAACAACTGCTCGTTGGTTTGAGTCTGCCAGCCGAATTTGCGGGCAAGTTCAGTGAATAGATTCCAGTCCGCAATCGGAACGCTGAGATACACTCCTTGAGATGTCGCTCCTGATAACATAGTCGTTTACATTTTAAATTCGGCTGCAAAGTTAGTACTTTTTTTCGATATGTGCAAGAGTTTGGGCTAAAAAATGTAGTGTAAGAGCGATTTTTTGTTGATAACAAGCTGTTTGAAATAAAAACGCCGCACTACTTTAGGTGCGGCGTAATAAGAGAAGTCCGGGCTTCTGAACAATCGAAATACCCTCCAAATCCTTGAACCTAACCCTCACGGGGGGCTGGGGGCTCATAAAATGTTAATTATTCACGGCTATGCCGATCGTACCCCTTGTGGGTAAAGAATTGTTCATTGTTCATTACAATGTCCATTCGAACCCGTCTTTGGAGTCTTTGATGCTGAAACCGAGGGCGGTGAGCTCGTTGCGGATATGGTCGGAGACCTCCCATTGCTTGTTGCGCTTGGCTTCGAGGCGCATGTTGAGCAGCAGGTCCACAGCACCTTTGTAAGGCTCGAGGTTGGCGCCTTCGACAGCCTCTTCCATGCGGAGTCCCAGGATGTCCACGACGAACGTTTTCCAGACATCTTGCAGTTCGCTTAAGTCCTCTGCGGAGATAGTGCCCTTGCCGTCGTAAACCGTGTTGATGGCCTTGGCCGAGTCAAACAGGGCCGCGATGACCAGTTGCGTGTTGAGGTCATCGTCCATCGCCTCGGCGCATTGCTCGCGCAGACCTTTCACGTCCACGGTAGAAGCGTCTGAAGCCTTCAGCTTCATCAGGCGGTTGTAGGCCTCGATAAGGCGCTGAAGGCCCTTCTCTGCGGCCTCCAGGGCTTCCGACGAGAAGTCCACCGTGGAGCGGTAGTGCGCCATCAGGATGAAGAAACGAATCACCATGCCCGAGAACGGCTTGCTGAGCAGCGGATGGTTGCCTGTGTAGAACTGCTCCAGCGTGATGAAGTTGTTGTACGACTTGCCCATCTTCTTGCCGTTGATGGTGATCATGTTGTTATGCATCCAATAGCGTACCGTGTCGTGCCCAAGAGCGGCGCAGGACTGCGCTATCTCGGCCTCGTGGTGCGGGAACATCAGGTCCATGCCACCGCCGTGGATGTCGAACTGCTCACCCAGATACTTGGTACCCATAGCAGAACATTCCATGTGCCAGCCGGGGAAACCTTCGGACCAGGGTGAAGGCCAGTGCATGATATGTTCAGGCGACGCTTTCTTCCAGAGCGCGAAGTCGTAACTGTGGCGTTTCTCGGCTTGTCCGTCCAGTTCACGTGTCTCGGTGACAATGTCGTTGAGGTTGCGGCCGGACAGTTTGCCATAGTGGTAATCAGCGCTGTATTTCTCCACATCGAAATAGACCGAGCCGTTGACCACATACGCGTAGCCGTGATCCAGAATCTTCTGGATGAAAGCAATCTGCTCGATGATATGTCCCGAAGCGTGAGGCTCGATAGAAGGCGGCAGCACGCCGAGTGCTTCCATATCGCGGTGGTAGCGGTTGGTGTAGTACTGCACCACTTCCATCGGTTCGAGTTGCTCCAGACGCGCTTTCTTGGCTATCTTGTCCTCGCCTTCGTCAGCGTCGTGCTCGAGGTGACCAACATCGGTGATATTGCGCACATAACGCACTTTGTACCCGAGATAAGTCAGGTACCGGAACAGCACATCGAACGTGATCGCGGGTCGTGCGTGGCCCAGATGAGCGTCACCATAGACGGTAGGTCCGCACACGTAGAGCCCTACGTGTGGGGCGTTAAGCGGTTGAAACGGTTGCTTCGTGCGCGCGAGTGTATTATAAAGGTATAGCATATTGACGATTGAACAATTTACATTGATTGATTGAACTGTTTATTTGAGTTGGAAGGGGAAAGTGCCGATGAGGTTGCCATCGATGAAGAACTCGGCGTTGTAGATGCCCTTTTGCAGAATCTCCTCTACCGGCCAGTACATCACGAGGGCTTGTTTCTCGCCGGAGTACTCAAAGTCTTTCTTGAGCGAATATTCCAGTTGCCCGTTCTCGAAGGGGAATGTGCTGTCGTCTTTGGTCAGCAGTTCACCATCGGGAGCGATGAGACGCATGTACACCGTCTTCATCCCGGGCTGAGTGGTGATGTTCTTGAGGATAGAGAAGTCGAACTGCAGTTTCTGTATCTGCGAGAAGAACGAGGTCTTTCTGTCACGTTTGTTCAGAGTGGTGCAACTGAACTCCGCCACTTCCAGCATGGAGGCGCGGCTGACGACCTCGGTCAGTTTGGTCTTCTCCTCGGCGAGAGACTGATTCTCCTCCTGCACTGCAGCAAACTGTTCGCGCACTTCGCGGTTCTCACGAACAAGCTGTTTGTTCTGACGGTCAAGCGAGTCAATCTGATGTACATACTGCACCATCACCTCACGGATAGTGGCAAGTTCCTTCTTGAGGGCGTTGATCTTCTTGGCATCGGTAGCCTTGGTGATACGGAGCTCCTCGCGCAAGTCCTGCACGCGTTGTTTCTCCTGCGCCAGAAGGTCGGCCAAAGAGTCGTTTTTGATGTTGATCTGATACCCGTCGTATTGCAGCGCCAGATCTTCATACTCCTCTTCGAGTTGTTCTTTCTCAAACTCCATTGTCTCCGCCATGGCGTTGATGTTCTCCTGCTGCTGATGGTTCTGGACGAGCAGGAACGCTATTCCGATAACGAGAACAGCGATAACAGCAACTAATATGAATGTTTTTTTGTTCATGTCTATAGAACTTCTATGATTTTCTCCAAATGGATGCCGTGCGAACCCTTGAGCAGAATCTTTTTGCCGGTGATGGGTCGCAGGGCTATGGCCAAACGCAGTTGGTCGGCGTTGGTGTATTTGTCGAAGTCGCAATTGGTCTTGCCAAACTCGGCTCCGACAAGGTACACGTCGGTGAAACCTTGCTCGCGGATCAGGTCCACGATATTCTGGTGCTCGGCTGCGGAGTAATCGCCCAGTTCGAGCATGTCACCGAGGATGAGGGTGTCTCCGTTGAAGGCTTTGATGGCTGCCGTCATGGAGGTGACGTTGGCGTTGTACGCATCCACGATGACTACGTTTTTTTCGGTTTTGAGCAACTGCGAGCGGTTGTTCTGAGGCACGTATTCGCGAATAGCGGCTTCTCCCTGTGTACGCGGTATGCCGAAGTACTCGCCCACGCACAAGGCAGCCTGAATGTTCTCGGAGTTGTAGTCTCCCACCAGTTGCGTGCCCGATAGCATGGTGCCTGTGTGGTAACCTATTGTCTCCAGGTTGCCCGCCATCTTTTTGAGGTGCGGGTTGTCAAGGTTGCGGAAGCAGAAGCCTCCGTGTAGCGCAAGGTAGTCGTACAACTCTTTTTTGGTGCGCATCACTCCTTCGAACGAGCCGAAGCCCAGCAGATGCGCTTTGCCCACATTGGTGATAAGTCCGCAGTTGGGCTCGCAGATGTTGACCAGTTCGGTGATATCGCCGGGGTGAGAAGCACCCATCTCGATAAGGGCGAGGTCGTGTTCTCTGGTCATGCGCAGGAGCGTCAAAGGTACGCCGATGCTGTTGTTCAGGTTGCCCTGAGTATAGAGCAGGTTGTATTTCTTCTTCAGTACAGCCGCCGTCAGTTCCTTGGTCGTGGTCTTGCCGTTGGTGCCCGTGATGCCGATAACCCGAATCCCCAACTCGCGTCTCCAGTCGCGCGCCAGTTCCTGTAAAGCACGCAATGTGTCGGGTACGAGGATGGCTTTGTCCTGTGGGAGGGTGCGGAAAATCTCCCGGTTGTCCACTACAACGCGTTCTGCGCCTTTGGCGAGCGCTTCCGCGGCAAACTTGTTACCGTCGAAAGTCTCGCCATGAAGGGCAAAGAACGTGCAGCCGGCCGGCAGATTACGGCTGTCGGTGCTGACGTTGATAGCGTTATTTTTTGTTAGGAAGTTCCAAACCATAACCTTTCTTTTTGTCTTCCACTTTCAGCGACAAACTGAGCAGGAAAGCCAAAACTCCGAACGAAGCAAATACCATCATCGGTACAAGGTAACCATTGGTGGCAACGCGCAGTTTGCCGATGAGCAGCGGCACCAGGCAGAGGCCGATGTTCTGCACCCAGAAGATGAGGCAATAGGCCGAACCAAGCACTTTCTCGTCGATGATCTTAGGCACGGAAGGCCACATGGATGCAGGTACGAGCGAGAAACTGACGCCCAGCACAAGTATCGTGGCCAGAGCCAAACCTTTGCTCGGATAGAGCGGCAGAACGAAGGCGAAGATACTGTGGCAGACAATCATGATGAGTGCTCCCAGAAGCATCATCGAAGCGCCCTTGCCCTTGTAGTCGATGAAAGCGCCAAGGAACGGAGTAAGAACCATCGCCAGGATGGGGAACCACTTGAAGAGGCCCGCAGCTTCGGCGTTGTCGATTTGGAGAGTCTCCTCCAGGAAATTCGTGGCAAAGCGCTGGAAGGGGAAGATAGCCGAATAGTAGAGCACGCACAGAAGGGCGATGATCCAGAACATCTTCGACGAGAAAATCTGCTTGAGGTCGGAAACGTGGAACTCGTCTTCGGGGTCGTGTACTGCGGTCATCTCGCCGTCTTCGATAAGTTGGTTGTCAAACTGCTTGTCCATGATGGTGAAGACGAAGAAGTTGAGCAGACCTATCACGAGCAGGAGAGAAGCGAACAGCAGTGGAGCCGTTACGGAGTTGGTGCCGTTGATGGCAAAATGCTGGCTAATCATAGGCGAGAGCCACATGGCTCCGAAAACGCCGAGACGTGCAATAGCCATCTCGAGGCCCATAGCCAACGCCATCTCTTTGCCCTTGAACCATTTGGCGAGAATCTTCGAAACCGTTGTTCCGGCCATCTCGCATCCGCAGCCAAAGATCATGAAACCGAACATGGCCAGTTTGGCCGATGCGGGCATGGTGACCCACCATGAGTCGAGCCACAAGGCGAACTCGGTTGTCTGGAACCAGTCGGAGATGCCGATGTACTTGATGCCCGCGCCGATAACCATGAGGCTGGCGGAGAGCAAGCCGGTGAAACGGACGCCCATCTTGTCGAGGATAATACCTGCGATGATGAGGAAGCCAAACACGTTGAGCAGGTACTCACCTGCAGCGTAGGTGCCGAAGACACCTTGATCCCATCCGCGAGTCTCGTTAAGCAATGAAGCCAACGGAGAGAGGATGTCCACGAACATGTAGGCAAAGAACATCATCGACGCCACCAGTATCAGGACAGTCCAGCGTGCCACTGCGCTGTCACGAAGGGTTTTTGCTATCTTTTCTCCCATAGTTTTTGTTTTTTAGATGTTTCTGTTTTTTCAGCCACTCCGCCTTGCGTTTCTCGTATTCGGCATAGTGACTCTCAAGGTATCCGTCTGCCATTATTTGATGCCCAGTTTGGCTTTCACATCAGCCATTACATCGGTGGCAGTGGGATCAACATACACCATAGCAGCGGTATCGAAGATGTAGGTGAAACCTTTCTCCTGACCTACGGCCTGGATGGCTTTGAGCATCTTCTCCTGAATAGGAGCCACAAACTCCTGACGCTTCTGGGCGATGTCTTGTTGGGCTGTCTGATAGGTGGTCTGCAGACGCTGTTGCATCGTGTAGAGTTCCTCCTCCTGAATCTGCTTCATGGCATCGGTCATCGTAGATGCTTTCTGCTCATATTCCTGAGCTTTCTTCTGATATTCCTCCTGCATGTTCACCAGCAGAGCCTCGTATTGCTTGTTGAGGCTGTCGAGGCGGGCTGTTACGTCCTTGAGTTCAGGCATAAGCTGGAAAAGCTCAGCGGTGTTAACGTGTCCGTACTTCTGTGCACTTGCCATCATGGGCAAAACGAGTGCGAGGATAACTAAGATTTTTTTCATATGTTTAATTAATTATGTGTTTTTTGTGTTTATTTGGCGCCAAGGCGTTGCAGCACCTGGTCGGAAATGTCCATTTTGGAAGACATGTAGATGAGTGACGGGTCGGCAGAACGGTCTTTGACAAAGTCGTAGTGCTTCTCCTGCGCGATATCCTGAATAACCGAGTAGATCTCGTCCTGAATAGGCTTGAGAAGAGCCTCTCTTTTCTTGAAGAGCTCGCCATCCTTGCCGAAATAGCGGCGTTTGGCCTCGAGGGCTTCTTTCTCTTTGGCGAGAATCTCCGCCTCACGTTTCTGCTTCATCTCCTCCGAGAGGAAAATCTGCTCGGTTTGGTAGTTGGATTGCAGCACACGCGCTTCCTCGTTGAGAGCGTCCACCTCACGTTGCCAGCGTTTGCTGACCATGGATAACTGTTCGTTGGCCGTCTCGTATTGCGGCAGGTTCTTGAGGATGTACTGCATGTCAACAAAGGCAATCTTCTGTGCCTGTGTTGTTTGCGTTCCGCCCAGCAGGAAAAGGCCGGCGGCGCAAAGGGCTATGTAAAACAACTTTTTCATACGCAATTATAATTCTTGTCCGAGGACGAAGTGGAACTGTGATTTGCCGTACTGGTCGGTGCCGTTGATCTTGTCGAAGCCCCAGCCCCAGTCAATACCCATGAGTCCGAACATAGGCAGGTAGATACGTACGCCAAGTCCGAGAGAGCGCTTGAGGTCGAAGGGATTGAAGTCCTTGAGGTTGGCGAAGCAGTTTCCCGCTTCTGCAAAGCCCAAGACCCAGATGGTGGCGTTTTGCTCAAGGGAGATAGGATAGCGCAACTCCATAGTATATTTGTTGTACACATAACCCGAGTTACGTCCCGTGACGGGGTCGAATGGCGTGAGAGAGCCGGACTGGTAACCACGCATGGAGATGTATTCGGTGGAGTAGCTGGAGTAACTGGACATACCGTCACCACCCATATAGAAGGTCTCAAACGGCGACTTGGCGTAGATGTTGTAATGCCCGAGGTATCCGAATTCGGCACGAGTCATAAGGACCAGCTTGCTGTCTTTGGTAAGCGGCGTGAACACTTTGCCCGTGAACTTCCATTTGTGATACTCGAGCAGTTTGTAACGCTCCTGCATCGTCATCATCGAGTAGTCTTTGCCGTTCATGAGCGACCAGGGCGGAGTGATCTTCAGCGAGAGGCTGAACTGCGAACCACGGCGCGTGTAGATGGGGTTGTCGATAGAGTTACGCGAGAGGTTGAGCGTGAGGGCCAGGTTGTGCGAGTTGCCGTCGGTGAGGATCATGTAGGGCCAGTCGTGCATCATGTATAGTTGGTACGACAATTCGCCGTAGAAGGCGAAGTAGTCGTCGGGCCAATGCAGACGCTTTCCATAACCTATGCTGACACCAAAGGTGCGCAAGTACTTGTCAGGGTCGGCCTCCTGTTCCTGCAGCTGCTGGTAGTAGTCGTTGTATCCGCTGCCGTAGTAGCTGGAGTAGTTCTGATAGTAGGTCGAATAGAGCGAGTTGTAGGCCTTGAGGTAACGCTGCGAGTAACCCGTTTGCGATGCGAAGTAGATGCTGGCACTGAGGGAGTTAGGCCGTTTGCCGCCCAGCCACGGTTCGAGGAAAGAGATACTTGCGGAGGTATAGTACACACCATTCGTACGTGCGTTGATAGAGAAGGTCTGGCCTTCGCCTTGCGGCACGATGCGGTACGACTTGGGATTGAAGAGGTTCTGAATAGCGAAGTTGCTGAACTTGAGACCGAGCGAACCTACGAGTCCCGTTGCGCCCCAGCCGAGGGAGAACTCGATCTGGTCGCTGGACTTGGTCTCGAGCTGGTAGGTGATATCCACCGTCCCGTTGTCGGGGTTAGGCGAGATGTCCGGCACCAGTTTCTCCTGATCGAAGTGTCCCATCTGCGCCAACTCACGCAGCGAGCGCATGATGTCGGACTGGGAGTACAGTTGTCCGGGCTTGGTATAGAGTTCGCGGCGAACGACATGCTCATAGACGCGTGTGTTGCCGACGATGTTCACCTCGTTGATAGTGGCGGGACGTCCCTCATAGACGCGCATCTCGAAGTCGATAGAGTCGTTCTCAATCTTAACCTCCACGGGGTCCACATTGAAGAACAGGTAGCCGCGATCGGTGTAGAGTTTGGATACGGCATCATCGTCCTCGGTAAGGCGTTTGTTCAGTTCCTTGAGGTTATAGACATCGCCTTTCTTGAATCCGAG
>ONXE01000002.1:0-11581 GCA_900321775.1 uncultured Bacteroidales bacterium | reverse complement strand
ACGATGTAGGCGTCACGGTAACCGATTTCGTTGTACTTCTCGATAACGGCTTTCTTGTCCTTCTCGTATTCCTCAGCGACGAATTTCTTGGTGCGGAAGAAGTTGACGATGTTGTTGTCGTTGGTCTTCTTCATCGCGCGGTTGATCTTGAGGTCCGTCAGGGCTTCGTTGCCGGTGATGTAGATTTCTCCGACCTTGGTTTTCTCTTTCTTGTCAATGTTGATGGCCACCTTTACGTAGCCCGGATGGTCGGTGTCGTTACGTTGGATGACCTGAACATCCGTGTTCATGTAACCCTTCTCGGCGTAGTATTTCTTGATGATCGTTTTGGCACGGTCGGCCAGGTTGGGAGTCATCTGCGCGCCTCGGCTGATACCTACTTTGACCTCAAGGTCCTCTTTGTCGGAACGGCGAATGCCGTTGTATTCAACCGACGACACGCGCGGACGCTGCTTGAGGGCTATATTCAGCCACACTTTACCGTCCTCGATTTTGGTGGCTTCTATCTTGACGTCGGAGAACATGCCCTGTTTCCAGAAGCGGCGGATAGACTTGGTGATGGCATCTCCGGGAATCTCGATTCTGTCGCCTTTGGCCAGCCCGGAGAATCCGATCAGCACGAAGTCCTCGTACGAGCTGGCTCCTGAGACGGTGATGTCGGCTATCTCGTAGGTCTTGCGCTGAAGGGTGTACTCTATCCTCGGCGCAAACGTGGAAACGGTTGTGTCCGTGCGGGTGGTGTCAATGCCAAGCGAGTCCACCTGCGCAAAAACAGGCAGCGTCAGCAACGTCAGCAGTGTATATAGAATTTGTCTCTTCAACTCTTAAATCTCGTTTTGGGGTACGTTTTGTCTGAGCAAATAGCGTGCCAGACTTACCTGACTTGCTCACTTGTTTTGCCAAATCGGCGTTCACGGTGCTGGTAATCGACGATAGCTTTCCAGAATTCCTCTTCGGTGAAATCGGGCCAGCGGCATGGTGTGAAATACAGCTCGGAATAGGCTATCTGCCAGAGGAGATAATTGCTGATACGCAGTTCTCCGCTGGTACGGATAAGCAGGTCGGGGTCGGGGATGCCCTGGATGCCGGTACTGAGGTGACGGCTTACGAACTGCTCGTCTATCTCTTCGGGTTTCACCTTGCCCTCAATGGCGAGTTGTGTCACTTCGCGCATGGCTTTGGTTATCTCCCAACGGGAAGAGTAGGAGAGAGCGAAGATGAGCTTGAGGCCCGTGTTGTTTTTGGTCTGCTCGATGCAACCCATGAAGGCTTTTCTCACGTTCTCCGGAAGCATGTCGGTGTCACCGATGGTGAGCAAACGCACGTTCTTCTCCATAAGGGTGATAGTCTCTTTCTCTATCAGGTCCACAAGGATGTCCATAAGGGCGCTTACTTCCTCTACCGGGCGGTTCCAGTTCTCGATGGAGAAGGCGTACATAGTGAGGTATTTGACGCCGGTGTTGGCAGCGCAAGTGGTGATATCGTGCAGCACTTCCACACCTTTTTGGTGTCCGTACATGCGTGCCAGACCGCGTTCTTTGGCCCAGCGCCCGTTGCCGTCCATGATGATAGCTACGTGCTCGGGGACTTTGGTTTTGTCTATTTGATCCAAGTAACTCATTGTCTTGTTTTGTTTAATTCCAACTACATTTCTTGCAATTGCCTTTCTGCTGGGCAAACTCGAAGACGATGCCTGCTGTCAGTTGTCCCGTAAGGTCGTTATTGAAGAAATTCGTTCCGTTCATATCGTAGGTGTTGCCGTACTCGTCCACATTCTCCAGTCGGTCTCCGAAATAGAGGTTGTGCTGCCATGTCAGGATAAGTTGCCACCTGGGAGCGAAACGCCATTTCATGCCGAGGCCCATAGGCAGATACATCGAGAAACATCCGTAGGGCTGGTCGTAGTCGTTGGAGAGTGCAAAACCGAGGCCGAGGAAGATGTAGGGCGTGATAGGCTTGATGCGGGTATCCAGCGTGCGCTCGCCGTAGCGGAAGAAATTGAACTCTCCTACTGCGTCGATGTTGACCATGTCGTTCATCAAGCGTCGGTCCGGTGCGATACCTGCGGGGTCCTTGACTTTGAAGTCGATTTTCTGATACTGTCCTTTCACCTGAATAGCCCAACGGTTGTTGAACTTGTAGCGGAATTGGCCGCCGTACACCTCTCGGGGACTAAGGAATGGGTGGTGTTGCGCGTCGCTAAGGCAGCTGCTCTGCGGCAGCATTTGTAAGGGAGAGGAGAACGGTTATCACCACTCCCAAAATCAGTCTTATTGCTCTTTTTGCATTCATTTTCACTGAGTTACGCGTGCGCACGCAATACGCACGTTACAAAAACGACTGCAAAGTTAACACTTTTTTCTGAATTATGCAAGGAAAAACGCAAAAAAATACTTTTTTTTGCTGTCTAGAGTCTAGAGTCAAGAGTCTAGAGTCAAAGGGTTTGCGGTTAGCGGTTAGCGTGCATGCGGCTATCTCGGGGGCCTAGGAAATACAAGGGAGAGTACGGAGGGGGTTGCTGCAGGTCCCGATGAGAGGGGTTGGAAGGCCGAGAAATGCTTGGAGAGAGCTAGTATATCTAGAACGCTGCGCTGGACTAGTAGATCTGGGAGTGCTAGTGTCTTTGGGAAGAGGCTCGCGTAGATGGCCGCAAGGGCGGAACAGCTAACGGAGCGCTGCTCTAAGAGCTAATGCCCTAATCTGATTAGGGCGAAAAGAAGAAAAAGAGGGCCGGCATGACATGTCAGGAAACTACCAAGAAAACAGGGCGGGTTTGAATCCCGCGTAAAGGAAGAAAGGAAAAAGCGGCAGCGAGTTAATGCGCTGCCGCTGAAAAGTAGTTCACTAAAATAGTCTTGTCACATTAATGAGATAACATTCAATATGTATTAACGAAGCTATCTTAATTTGTTCCTCAAATAATCTATATCCCCTTGTGTATAACTACGTCCTCGACAACTTCCATTGACTGTTGTATGCTCAGAAACGATGGTTACACGCTTTGCGCCATTCTCTAACAATCTCAATGCGTAAGTCAATGCTTCCTCACAACTATCCACTTTAGCATATGCGACAGAACCATCTTGTGCCTCTACCGTTAAAGCATACGAAGCGTTTGGTAAAGCCTTATATACAGCCAAACCAACAGCGCCAATGAATTTTGCAGCACTCCATGCGGCTGCCCCTGCAGCAACTTGAGCTTGTGACGTGGTGATAAACATTGTTGCAACTAAAATCATCATTAACTTTTTCATTTGTGTTTTTCGGCGGTTATATCCCATTGCCTCATCGGTTTTTAATTAAAAATAGTAAATAATAAATAAAAAAAGAAAAGATATTTTTATTTTTCTTCTTGTCCAAGAATAATAGTGGTATCCTCGCGATTAAACACTTCTTCACTAGTGGCTTTTTGGCGCTCATCTAATTCATCAGTTGATTCGGATTTCGGGGCACCACTGTAATGGGTATAACCATAGTTGAATCCATCCCAAAATCCGCGGCTAAAATCATCGTCGCACGAAATAAAGCCCACCATAAAGACTGCCAAAACCGCAGCATACAGAAGTTTTTTCATTTGTGTTTTTTGGCGGTTATATCCCATCGCCCCGTCGGTTTTATAAATTGTGTTTTATTAAATTATAAGGTTCATGCACAAGTGAAGACACAATTAAAGCGTGAGCTGCTCTGCTTGGGCTATTCGGGCTACCACACCCTTCACATCCATATGCAGAAAGCTCACGCTAGCGCGTGAGCGTTTCGCATTATCCCAGGAATGTGAATTAAACAATGTGGTAGATTGAATAGCTCCTTGAATAAGCAAACGCTTCAAAATCTTATGTCTATACAATTGGTTTTGCCATCCAAACCGCACTCACTTGCACGGCTTCGCGGACACAAATTACCAAATTGCGCCGCAAAGTTAGCAATAATTTTTGAATTATGCAAGAAAAAAGTGCATTTCCTTGCAAAAAAAAATTACGCAAACGATTGTGGAGGTGATTTTTGAGTGGGAAATGATTTGAGAACAAGCTTTTTTGTGCAAAAAAGTGCAGAAGGGAGCCTAAACAGCAAGAAATGCGCCATTAGGCAGAGCGTAGCGTAGCAGTTGGCCGGGACTGTGGCCCGGGCTAAACAGGAGACGGAGGTATAGTTACTATAGTGGCAATAGTGACTATAGAAACTAGTCCCGGCAACCAGCCGGGAGTAAAGGAAGAAGGGCGCGGGATTCAATCCCGCCATAAAGGAAGAAAGGGCCGGGGGCGACGCGGCGGTTATCTTACTTGTTTCAAGATGTCTTCAGCATTGATGCCCAAGAGGCTGACGGCGGAGAGCTTGCGGCCCATATCCTTGAGCGAGTGGCCACAGTGGTAAACGCTATCATCGACAATCAGCCAGCGGTCATGCGACGGGTTCTTCCAGATGCATCTAATCGAACTACTCTAATTTTTTGAGTAGTTGCTTCGGGCTCCAATTCGTGGGTCTTATATATACCTTGAATATGATAGGTTATATTGTTTTCTTTAACATTGAATAACACGGACATTTGTTGCTGCGTCAGCCAAACCGTCTCGTCGGCGATTTGGACCTCGAGACTAAGTGTACCGTCTTTGGATTGATACACAACGACTGACTCGTTCTGCGGCTTGCGAATAGACAATTCTTCGTTCATGGTTTCAAGTGTTGATTAATCCGGGTGCAAAGTTACAGCTTTTTTCTGACATATGCAAGGAAAAACGCAAAAAAAGTGTTTTTTGCGGGCGGACGATTGCTAAAGCGTGGGTGGAACAAGGTGTTTACAAAAGTGGACCTTGGACCTAAATGTGTGGTGACTGAGTGATTACCAGTCTATTAAGTGGTAATATGGTCCAGGGTCCACTTTTATAGTTTAACGTAATGGCCATTTGGCTTTTTAGCGATGATTTTGTTCGCTAACAAGGCATCTTTTCGTCTCTTCATTGTGGTTTTGGGGATGCCTAATCTTTCACTTATTGAGAGCATTTCGGTGTAGGTAAACTCGTTAGGAAGTGCTTCCAAGAGTTTTTCTGTGCTTTCAATAACGTTATACGATGCTTTTGTGGCTTGATGGGTCCTCTCTTGTATTGCCTGCGGCTGAGTGAGGGTAAGGATCATGAGGGCGGCGTGGCGGAGGAGCTTCTCGGAGAGGGTGATGAGGGTTTGGAAGTCCTGGTCGGAGCAGTAGAGAACGGAAGAGTCGGACGTTGGTGATGCCGTGTGGAGATTATTAGGGATGTCAAGGCGGAGGGTGGTGAGGATAGCGCCGATGCGGAGGATGATGACGAGGAGTCGTTTGACGGTGGCGTCGAAGACTTCAGGCATGCTGAGGTCGGGCTCGAAGGCGAGGTTGTAGGCATCGGCAAAGAGTTCGCCGAGGGCTTGAGATTGCTCGGGTGTGAGGCTAAAGAGGAGGTCCTCGTCAAGAGAGGAGAGGTACTGCCAGCGGCGGAAGAGGTCTTCGGAGAGTTGTTTGTAGACGACGTGGACGCCGTTTTCTTCGTAGCTGTCGCCGTGGCCGAGGACGCTTGGGTCGAAGGGTATTTTCTCGTCCACGAAGTAGGGCAGGAATCGGCTGGCGAGTCCGTTTTGTCCGTCTCCTACAAGGGGTCGGAGTTGGTCCATTGTGCCGGACAGGAGGACGCTGAGGCGCGGGTTCTTGATGCGGATGTCGATAGTGTCGTGGCTGCCTGTGCTGCGCGAATAACGGATAGTCTCGTGCTCGAAGGCCTGGCGGAACATGTCGGAGAAATCGTTGCTGCTCTGCTTCCAGTTCTTGCCCATTTTGTCCATCTCGGTTTGAATCATGAAGATCTCGCCGTCGTTTTTGGCGAGGGTCCGGACAAAGGAAGAGGAGGAGAAATCGCCGCTGTAGATGGCGCTGCGGTCACCCATTTGGAGGAACTCGTTGATGGGTTCGAGGAGGAGTTCGGCGTTGTTCATGACGCCTTTGCCCGAGGCGGGCGGCGCGACGATGAGTGAGATGAGGTTGGGCGAGTAGATATGTTGTGGTCTGCCGTGGAGGATGCGGATATGTGGCATGGCGAAGCTGGCCGCGGTGAGTGCGGAGATGAGGAGCATATCCTTTTGCGCGGTGATGTCGGCCACGGAAACGGCACGTTCGAGGAACTCGGGCAGTTGGCCCTCACGGATGGACGTAGTCAGGTAGAGGGACTCGTCAGGTACTTCTAAAAACATAAGGCTTGGAGGTTATTTTTGGATGAGGGTACGGAAGGCTTCGGCGACCTTGCGGACGGGGATGATCTGAATGCCCTGGGGTTGCACGGCCAGCTGCTGTCCTGCGGGGACGATGATTTTCTTGAAACCGAGTTTCTCTGCTTCGCGGATGCGCTGGTCGAGCCTGCTGACGGGGCGAATCTCTCCTGCGAGGCCCACTTCTCCTGCCAAACAGATATCATTGTCAAGGGCGATGTCGGTGTTGGACGAGAGAACGGCAGCCATCACGGCGAGGTCGATGGCGGGGTCGTTGACGCGCAGTCCGCCGGCTATATTGAGGAAAACATCCTTCTGAAGAAGCTTGAATCCGACGCGTTTCTCGAGCACGGCGAGGAGCATGTTGAGTCGCCGGAGATCAAAACCTGTGGAGGAGCGCTGTGGCGTACCGTAAGCCGCGCTGCTGACGAGTGCCTGAACCTCGATGAGGAAAGGCCGAAGTCCTTCTACGGCTGCGGCGATGGCGATGCCGGACAGCCCTTCCTGGTTGTTGGAGAGGAGCAACTCGGAGGGGTTGCTCACCTCACGGAGACCATCGTTCCGCATCTCGAAGATGCCGAGTTCGGATGTGCTCCCGAAGCGGTTTTTCTGTGCCCGGAGAATGCGATACATATGTTGCGGGTCGCCCTCAAACTGAAGAACGGTGTCCACGATATGCTCCAGCACTTTAGGACCGGCCAGCGAGCCTTCTTTGGTGATGTGACCCACTATCAAAAAAGGCACATTATTCTCCTTGGCGTACTTGAGCAGCATGGCGGCACATTCGCGCACTTGAGTCAGACTGCCGATGGTTGATTCAACGCTTTCAGTACCAATGGTTTGTATGGAGTCGATAACTACCACTTCGGGCTTCATTTCGCTTACATAAGAGAGGATTTTTTCGAGGGAGGTCTCGCTGACAATATACAGATTTTCCGGGTTGCCTGCCAGCCGCTCAGCGCGCAGTTTGAGTTGGTTTACAGACTCTTCTCCGGAGGCGTAGAGAGTCTTTTTGGACCCCATCTGCATGAGCACCTGCAGGGCCAGTGTGGACTTGCCTATGCCGGGTTCGCCGCCCAACAACACCAGGCTGCCGGGAACAAGTCCTCCGCCGAGAACGCGGTTGAACTCGCCGTTGTGCATATTGAGACGAGTCTCAGCCGTGGCTGTCACTTCGTGGAGTCGCTGCGGAGGATTGGAGAAAGTGGAACGAATGAGTTTGCTGCCGGCCACACGCTCGGTGACCTCCTCTTCGTAGGTGCCCCATTCGCCGCAAACGGGGCAGCGTCCAAGCTGTTTGGGAGCACGCGCGCCGCAGTTTTGGCATACATATTCTACCGTTGCTTTCATAGGCTTATTTATCAAAGTCGTACACTGTTTTGTCCTGCGCCAACTCGACGTTCGGGAACACTTCTTTGGCCTCCTGAAGGAAGAGCTCCTGGTCGATGACACGCGCCGAGAAATGGCCGATAATCAGTTTCCCCACCTCGGCTTTGAGGGCTATCTTGGCGGCTTGTTTGGCAGTGCTGTGTTGGTATCTTTGGGCTGCATCCTTGAGCTCCTCAAGGTATGTCGCTTCGTGATAAAGCACGTCCACGCCCTTGATTTGGGGCACAATGGCAGGTTTGTAACCCGTGTCTGAACAGTAGGCGAAACGGAAGAGTTTGCGTGGCGTTCTGTGGGGCTTTTCCTCAAAGAGGAACCCGCAGGTGGGGACGCTGTGGCGCAGCGGGATGGTGGTAACCGTGAGAGTCCGGTCCTCGAAAATCACGGCTTTCTTCTTCGGGTCAATATGGTGAAAGATGATCTGAAATGGGATGCTGCTGCAGTGGTAGTCCAGCAAAGGTCGCATAAGCGTTTCCAGGTCCTTGTGGGCGTAGATATGAAGGTCTTGAGTGCGGTTCATCATGCTCCAGGTGGAGATGAGCCCAATCAGCCCGAAACAATGGTCTCCGTGGAGGTGAGAGATGAAGATGGTGTATAGTCGAGCGGAGCGGAGCATCATCTGGCGCATGGTGATCTGTGTGCCTTCGCCGCAGTCAATCAGAAACTGCTTGTCACACATCTCCAGTATCTGCGCCGAGGGGTTGTTGCGTACCGTCGGAATGGCGCTGCCGCTACCTAATATCGTGAGTTTGTTACTCATCGCTCAGAACTGCAATTCTCCGGGTTTGGAGTTCCACTTGGACTCAGACTTATGTTGCTGTTTGTGCTGGTATTTCTCCTGAAGTTTGAGGAGTTTTGCCTCGGTGCGTATCTGCTCCATGATCTGTTTGCAGAGACGTTTGGTGTAGAGCGGGAAATCGCCTTCCTGAATCCACGAGTAGTAACTGGGCTCTTTGGCAAACACTTCGCGGAGCGTTTGTCCCTTGTGTTTGCCGAAGGCGAACACTTCATGCCCGAGTGCGTCGTAGCCGATGCGTCCGGCCAGGTCGGCTGTTTTCTGCAGGGTGGTGTACTCCTCCAGCGCCTCTACCGTCGTGGGTACGTCGCTGTGTTTGTCGAGTTGTGCCAGCAGCACTTCACGCGTGGCCTCGGTGTCGGCGTTAGCCCCGTGTGCGCCAACCAACTCCTTGCCGCAGTAATGCTTGTACGCGGCTGTGAGGTTGCGCGGAGTATGTTTCTGGAAGATGACGAACGCGTCCACGAAATGATGGTCTTTCCTGAGATCTACGTCGAAATCGGCCCGGAGCAACTCTTCTTGAAGCATAGGCACATCGAAGTGGTTGCTGTTGTAGCCGGCCAGGTCGCAGTTGTCGATGAAAGCGAGAACCTCAGGCGCGAGTTCCTTGAAAGGCGGCATATCTGCCACATCCTCGTCCATGATATGATGTACGTCGGAGGCTTCTTTGGGGATATGCATACCGGGGTTAACCCGCCAAGTCTTGCTCTCGGTGTTGCCGTTGGGAAACTGTTTGACCAGGGAAATCTCGACGATGCGGTCAGTAGCGACGTTAACGCCCGTCGTCTCCAGGTCGAAGAAGACGAGCGGGCGGGTTAGTTGTAATCTCATATTTGTTCAAAACGTGTTAGTCCTGGAGCAATAGCGGCATGAGCAACATAAGAAGGTTTTCGTTCTCGGCGTTCTCCATCGGCAGAATCAATCCGGCTCTTGCAGGGTCAGCCAGTTCGAGCATCACTTCGTTGGAGTCGATATTGTTGAGCAGCTCAATCAGGAAAGGAGCCTTGAATCCGATACTCATGTGCGCTCCGTCGTAGTTGCAACTGAGGGTCTCCTCGGCAGAGGTGTAGAACGAGATGTCCTGTGCGGAGATATTCAGGCTGTCGGGCGACAGGGTCAGTTTGAGCAGAGAAGTGCCGGTATGTGCGAACACAGCCACGCGCTTGCAGGCGTTGGCAAACATCTGGCGGTCGATGATGACCTTGTTTTGGTTGTTCTGCGGGATAACGCCGTTATAGTTGGGGTAACGTCCGTCGATGAGTCGGCAAACGATAGTGGTTGTTCCAAAGGTGAAACGTGCGTTCTTCTGACTGAACACCACTTCTGCCTTTGCGTCGTCTTTGCTCAGTACGTTCTTCAAGAGAAGCGCAGGTTTCTTGGGCAGGATGAAGCTGGCGGGAGCATCGGTGTGTGCTGTCGTGTTGGTGTAACGAACCAGACGGTGTGCGTCCGTAGCTACCAGCGTGAACTGCTCGGGCGTGAGGTCAAAGAACAGGCCGTTCATCACCTGACGCAACTCGTCGTCAGCAGCGCAGAACAGCGTCTTGTTGATGGCGTTCAACAGGGTGCCCTCGGCTATCTCGAAACGGTTGCTCTCACCCGCAATCTCAGGCATAGCGGGGAACTCGCTTCCGTTGACTCCGATGAAGGAGTAAATACCGTTGGCGGAAGTGATATTCAGGCCGAAGTTCTGCTCGTCGATAGTGAAGGTCAGCGGCTGCTCCGGGAACTCGCGCAAGGTGCCCAACAACAGTTTGGCATCAAAAGCCACTTTGCCTGCGCCCTCGGCGTTCTCCACCTCGAGCGAGGTGCGAATGGTTGTCTCTTCGTCGGAAGCGGAAAGGGTCAGCGTCTGGCCTTCAAGGTCAAACAGAATATTGTCCAGAATGGGCAGTTTGTTGTTCTTCGACGCAATCACGCGGCTCACCGATTGGAGCTGCGCAAAAAGGGTTGTACTCGATACGTTGAATTTCATATTTTGGTATTTTTATTCTTTTTATGCTACTTTGAGGGTGCAAAGGTAGCACTTTTTTTTGAAATATGCAAATATTTTGGTGAAAAAGTGCAAAAAAGTCCTGTTTTTTCATGCAGAAAAGCATGCATCGCGCAGAAATAACGTGTTTTATAGTTCAAAGACCTGTCCTAAAACGGGGACAGTTCGTTCTTGAATCCGGCATTTCTGAGTCCTTCGCTCAGCGATTCGACAGCTTCCGGTTCACCATGTACTACGAAGGCTTGTCTTTCCCCTGGTACATACCGCAACCAAGCAGGATGCGTAAACCGTCATCCATGGTAATGAGGTGCTTGCTGCCGGTAACCTCCTGCGCAGCTCCTATTCAGACCGCCTGCAGGGCACTCCACGAGGAGCAATCGTCCGTAGCGCAGCGTTCACGCTGCTTATAGGGCATTAAATGAGTAAATGAATAGAAGATTAATGAAATGTTTCTCTCTAAATGTAGTTATAAAATGTGTGTAATCTATCACCTCTAACGCACTTTTTTCACTTTTTCTTCATTTTTCTCTCTTTTTATTTGGTAATATCAAAATTTCTTTGTAACTTTGCAGCACATTTCGAAAGAAGTGCAATTTGACTGTATAGTGTTGCAGCCGTAAACATACATAAATATAGCGTAAAAAGCCAAGTCTTGATTTGTTGGAAACCCTAGACAAGTTTTAAACAAAATCAAATGTGATTCAAGCATGGTTTTATGTACGCTCACGCTCGGCGTGAGCTTTCTGTGCATAAATTTGAATCACAAAGGTAGTCTAGGACCTTCAACAAATCAAATGGAAGCAGCGAAAGCCACGCTTTTTTATGTCTGTATCCATAGGCCTAAGATATGCTTTAATTAACAACAATAAAAATTACAAATAATTATGAGAAAATTAAAACTATTATCCATTCTCGCCCTGCTGCTGATGGCAGCGACGGGCGCAGTGGCGCAGACGGAAACGCTGCTGACCACAATTACAGCAACAGCCAAAGAGCAAGCCAGCTACAGTACGGCGAACGTGGCAACCGTTTCATTCAGTTATACTGCAGGAGGATCCTCAGCATACTTAGCTAACTGGGGCTGGTGGGGATACGGTTGGTCGGCAACCGTCAATGCTGCCGAAGGATACACCATCACCAAATGCGTATTCTATGACGATCAAAATCGTACAGCAACAGAC
>ONXE01000160.1 GCA_900321775.1 uncultured Bacteroidales bacterium | reverse complement strand
GGGCAGTGGAAACAACTGAAGTAAAAGTATACAAGTATACAAAGTATACACATCCATGTGAGAGGGGTACTATCCGGTGCCTCTCTTTTTGTTATAGGTTGCTTTCCTTGCTCATCTGTCAGATTTTGGTAGGCGTGGAATACCCGGTTTCTAATGAAGTCGGACCTGTTGTCCCAGTACATCGTATATCATGCCATGCTTGCTGATATAGATTTGCCCGTTCCACAAGAACTTCACGCCGTCGGCGGATTGTCCCGCGCCGGTCATATCCTTCTGATTCAAGTTGGTCGTCGTATGTTGGGCGCCAATGTTCATCTCGATGCGAAGCGGAGCCTGCACCGAAGGGAGTTCGCCAGCGGTAAGTCCGTTGTTGAGGCGGAAATAGCCGCGGCAGGAGTTGACGAAGAATTGTTTCAGAGAGTAGCTCCAGGGATAGTAGAGGGTTTCTCCGTCGCCAAGGTACAAGTTAGTCTTGTCCTCGGTATAGATGTCAACAGGGCTGAAGGTGCCGACAAACGAGACATAGCCATCGGTGCTTGTCACTTCGGCCGGTGCGGTTGCAGAAACCGTTACGTTTGCGAAGATCGGGTCGGAAAGGATATCGTGTTCCGTCTGGTTTTCCCATCGGATGAGATACGGTTTCCCGGCCTCGACACCTGTAGCAGCCTTGAAATTGAGGTAAAGAATGCCATTCTCATAGCCGGTGACGTGGGCATACGCGCCGGGTTCGAGGTCCAGTTCCATCAGCGCTGCACCGGGCAGCAGTCCGTCAGCCAGTTGCTCGGCACTGATGTCGAAGGGCACACAGAGCGTGTTCCATTCGTTCACATCCAGGGTCCGTTCTGCGAGGCGCACGTTGACCGTCTTGCCCAGATTGGCTGCGATGATTGAGTCGTTGGCGCTGTCGTGGGCGAGGTTCATGTCCACCGGCGTGAAGGTCAACTCCAGGTGGGTAGCACAATTGTTAAACCTGCAATACTCGTAGAAGGACAATGTTATTGCTTCGTGGCTGGAAAGAACGGGGCCGATGTCGGTCTGCCCGTTCTGGTCGCAATTCCAATAGCTCAGTTCCGGTGCCCGGTAAGAGGCCCCATCGTATGCGGTGAAGGATCCTGAGCAGATCTGCGTCGTGAGTGTGCCTTCCATCTGCAGTTGGCATCCGTCGGGCGCAGCGAATGTCACCAGAACGTTGTTGTAATCAGAAGACCCGTCTCTGCCTCCGCAGTCGAAGACCTTGAGCGTTTTCACGTCCGCGGGCAGGGTGTAAGACCCCGACTCGTAGGCGGTCAATACGATGTAATAGTGCCCCGGTCGGTCGGCGGGGATGCCGGTGTCTATCTTGATTCCGTTTTCCACGTAATAGGTATTGCCGTCAAACAGCGTTTCTGTAGCGCAGTAAACCGTGTCAGGAACATCCTGAAGCGCTGTATAGGCACGATACCCTTGTTCCTCGCCGAAGGGCGTCAGGTAATATGCGCGAACGTAGTCGGAGTAATCGTCACATCCGAACGTGGACTTGTAGAAGCCGGTCATCGTGCTCTGTTCCGACGCGTACAGGCAGTCGGTGAAGGACAGATTTCCCCGGTTCCATCCGACGAAGCCGGCACAGGCCTTCACCGGTCCTCCCGTGAGGCTGCCGGCAAACTTGCATCTGTCGAAATACGTATTGCCCATGTTGAAGCTCACAAAGCCGCCATAGGCATTTGCGTTGTTTTGTGGAGCATCTATGCTGCCCACCACAGTGAGGTTGTGGAAGGTGACGTCATAGGTGTAATTGAACGGAGCATAGTCGCCGTTTTCGCCGCTGAGAGCCGCCGTGAGCGTCTTCCCGTTACCGTAAACCGTGCCGCTGAACGGACGGTCTATTGTGCCGATGGAGTGGCGTACCGTAAAGGTGTCGAGCAGCACCACGGGAAGGATTGCCGTTTGTCCGCTGTTGTACATTTCGGCAAATTCATCCCATTCACCGGAAGAGCCGATGGTGTAGCACAGCGCCACGTAATAGGTGTTGCCATCGGCAGCTGTGACGGCACGGCAATACACGTTATCCAGCTCGGAGGTATAGACCTGCTGGCCCTGCTTTTTGTCGAAGGGCGTGAGGAAATAGCTGCGGACAAAGTCGCTCAGGCCGTTGCGGCAGAAGGTAGCGCAGTCTATATCGTACATCGTAATAAGCTCGGGCGCGAAGAGGCAGTCCACAAAATGCACCGTGCCGTTGTTGTCCCCTACAAATCCGCCGCAAGCATATGGCGAGCCATACATGTCGCTCAACAGGCTGCCGGCAAAGACGCAGTTCTCGAACGTTGTTTCGCCACGGTTGGCACCTGCAAATCCGCCGCAGTACGCATATCCCCACACTTTACTCGTGATATTGCCTTCCACGGTCAGGTTACGGATCTGCGCATGCTTCAGGTAACGGAACGGTCCCATATATTCCTGGTCGCTCCACAGGTTCACGGTCAGCGTCTTGCCCCCGCCATCAAAGATGCCCTGAAAACACTTGTTGTTCTCGTCTTTGCCAATCATCCTCGAAACCGAGATATCGTTCATCAGCTTGAACCGCACGCCGGTGGTACCGCCTGCGATACTGTCCACAAAAGCAGCCAACGCGTTGTAGTCGGCCTCCGAAGCGATGATGAAAAACTCTCCCTCCTCGTCTGCGCTCTTCTGGAACACATAGTCCAGCAATGCTGTCCCTTCCAGGATGCAGAAAGGAGCCGTGTACGAGCCGGCATAATTGCCCATGCCCGTGATGACCACTGAATACGAACCCACCTCACTAATACTGCCCGCTGCTACGGGTTGCGACTGGGCATCCAGGTAACTGACCGTATAGTCGGTGTTCTCCGTGAGGGTCTGGTCGTTGAAGGTCACGACGGGCGTGACGGCGACGGGCGAGCCTGTGTAGGAATAGCCGCGTTGGATGCCTGTGACGTCGCATGCCTTGTAGTAGTTGACTCCACCTATTTGGATTTGGTCGGAGGTGTGTACAGTGTTCGCATCATCGGTCACGCACACACCCTGCACTTCGCCGAAGGGAACGGTGTAGTAGCATCGCGTCAGGGAGTTTTTGCCATTTCGGTTGAAGGTAGCGCTGTTGTTGCTGCTCATCGTGATATCAGCCGGAGAGAAAACGCAGTCCGTGTAAGTCAGGTTGCCGTTGGTCCAACCCACGAAACCGCCGTTGCTGGTGGCCAACTCACCCAGCAGACTGCCCGTGAATGCGCAGTTGGAGAAGGACGAGTTGCCGTTGTTGATGCCCGCAAAGCCGCCATTGGTACCATCGCCTTCCAGCGAGCACGAAACGATGCCCGCAACGGTCAGGTCCCGGATGGTGGCGTTCTCGATATATCCGAACGGTGCGCGGTTCTTGTCGCCTCCGCTGATGTTAACGGTCAGGGTGCGGTTGTTGCCGAGGAAAATACCCTTGAAGGGATGCTGGCTGTTTCCCGCCGAGATTGTGACGGGTGAGGCGCTGCAGTCGAACTGGTCGCTCAGTTTCACATACTTGCCGGTATAGTCGGTCATGCCCTCGTTCAGGTTCGTCGCAAAGCATTCCCACATTGCGCTGTTCTCTATGAGGTAAGGATTGCCCTCCGTGCCGTCTCCGGTGATGGGAGTGGTGACCACAAAGGACCTTCTCTCTGTTCCGGCGTAGTCGTTTATGCCTTCGATAGTCGCCGTATAGCCTCTGGGCTCCTGCACGGGCGAAGGTGTGGTTGTCAGCACATAATCGGTATCCTGCCTGAGCAGCATGTTGTCGTAATAGACCTTGGGTTCGATGGGAATGACGCCTCCGGTGGGGTTGTATGACGGTTCGATGCCCTCGATTTTGACCTCGGCCCGCGTGCAATACTGCGTGCCTCCGTAGTCGAACTCCAGCTTGCCTATGGTCGATCCGTCGGAGTACACTTTAGTGCCGTACCACCAGTCGATGCCTTCGGTAATATACGCGCCCCGGAAGACGCTGTAGTCGCTATTGCCGTTGAACGTGTAGCTGTCGCGGTCGTTCATGGAGAACTCGGTGCCTGCGTAGAGACAGTGGTTATAATAGATTGAGGCGAACGAATAGCCCACAAAACCGCCCACGGCATACGAGTGGTCGCCCAGCATTTTGCCGGCGAACACGCAGTTGGTGAACGTAAGGGACATGTGCGGATAATAGACGCCGATGAAGCCGCCGTGGAAGTCCTTGGAGAGACTCCCGCGCGTGCTGGTTATTGTGGCGGTACTGCCGCAGTCGGTGATGACGCAGGTGCCGTAG
>ONXE01000040.1 GCA_900321775.1 uncultured Bacteroidales bacterium | reverse complement strand
GCTTTCATGATCCATTTGAACACCACGGGCAGCCAGCCATAGACGAGCCAGGCGTCGAACATAGACGTGTGGTTGCCGACAAAGACGTAACTCTGGCCTTTCTTGAGGTTCTCCTCACCTTCCACTTCGGGATTCATGAAAAAGAGCCAAAAGAACAGGCGTGACCAAAGCTGCTGGAAACCATGTACAAAGGCGCTGTCTTTCCAGTACACGAGCAGAATAGTGAAAATAGCACAAAGAAGGGTCGCTACTATCAAGATTGGCAGGGCAACAAACCATTGCCAAAGGAAAATGAATATGTTCTTTATTGCGTTCATATTGTCTTAAGCTTGTCTCATTATCTTACGGTAATGTTACGGTAATCTTACGGTTCTCACTTGACCTCCGCTCCCAATTGGGTGAAAACAGCCTGCAGGTCGGCATCCTCACTCAGGAGTCCTTTATACCACTCCACTTCCTCGGGGCTATCGAAGCCTGATATCTCAAGCGCGGACTGTGTGTCCGAGAAGTTCGGGACAGTCCGGAGGTCAAAGTCCTTGATCATGAAGCGGGTGAAGTTGTAGAGCGCCACATTGTAGAGCAGGTTGTTGAGGGCCACCTCGTCCTTGGGGATGGCAATCAGCACGACCATCATTTTGTTTGTCTCATCCGGGTTCTCTACCTCTTCTTCCTGCTTGCTTTCCTCGGTTCGTTTGTCGGCGAGCGATGATGTCGTTCCGCCCTTTTGGCTCTCGGCGCCCTGGTTCATGAGGGCGAGGAAATCCTTGGCCATTGTGCCCAATTCGCTGTCGGGATAGCGCTCTACCAGGTCGCGCAGTTCGGCGATAAACGCATCCTGGCCGTTTGTTTTGGCCACGGCGACTGCGTTGAGGAAGAGGAATCGCGGCATGAGGGGCGAGAGCGGGTAGTTCTCCTCGGCGTAGGCTTTGTTGGCGCGGATAGTGGCGTAATCGGAACGCTTATAGGCCGCATAGGTAGCCTCATAGACGGAGTCCTGTTCGGCGGCCATGGTGCGCAGTTTGTCGAAGTAACGCGGGTCCTTGACCACAGAAGAGTAGTTGCTCTCGGGGAACTCTCTGAGCAAGGTCAAGCGGTAGTTCTCCGCAGCGATAGTATCGTTCTGCTTGAGGGCAGTGAGGTACTGCATGTAATAGAGGTCCGCCAACCTCGGATCGTTCGGGAAACGGCGGCGCATCTCCGCAAAAGTCTCATCGGCCAGGGCCCGGTCTTCCAGTTTGTCCTGATAGATACCCACCATGTTGTAGAGGGCGGTGGCAATCTGGTCGTTGGAGGCCTGCAGCTCAGCCTCGGTGCGCGGGATTTGCTGCATGTAGTAATAGGGGTCGTGCGGGTCGGTTGCTACCGGCGGCAGGGAGTCCGATACAGCCGTAGAATCGGTCTCCAGTGCCATTTCTTCGCCTGTAGGCTCCTCTGCTTGCGGCACAGAAGACAAGGCGTTCTCGGCATTGCTATGGGCCTTACGACGCCAGTTATCCTCCAGTTTGCGGTTACCCCATTTCTGGCGGAACTGCTGCTGGCCCTGACGAATGAGGTCCGGGTTGTAAAAATACCATTCTTTGGAACCGCCGCCGCCAATCATGTTGGAGGTGTTGACGGACTGCAGGCCGTCTTTTGTGCCATTCTCTTCGTCACGGGCCGCCTGAGCCGCAGCAATAGAGTCGTTTTTCTCCTGCTCAATCAAAGCCGCCACAAGTTGTTCGCAGACCTTGAGTTGCTCCTCCTCGGTCATTTGGCTGAGGCGCTGCAGGGAGTCCTGTAACAGGACGGTATTGTACTCGACGATAAGTTCGCTGAGCACTTCCGAGCGTTTGCGCACGCGTTTGTAGTCCTCGTTCTCGGCAGAGAGGATTGTGGCGGCCTCGGTGTAGCAAGGTTCGGCGTGCACGTAGTCTTTCTGCTCGAAATACAGGTCGCCGGCGGTGATGAGTACCTGCGCTTTGGCATAACCGTTCTGAGTGCTTTCCTGAATGCCTTTGGCATAGTACTCCAGCGCTTTGGTTGTGTCGCCCTGTGCGAGGCATATATTACCCATAGCGCCATAAATCTGGTCGAGTTTGTCCTTGTATTTGTAGCGCGAGGCCATTTTCTGCAGGTCGCGAAGCGCGGCGGCGGTGTTGTGCTCCAGCTGGGCCAGATGGATACGGGCATTGAAATCCATCTCCCAGTCGGGCTGCATGTTGATTACCTCCTTATAGTATGCGCGCGCATCTTCCTTCTGGCCCGTCAGTTCGTACAGTTGCGCCAGCACGTAGGCAAAACGGGGGCGGTTGCCCTTGCGTTTCTCGTCCTGCATGGCAATCTTGATGTGCGGAATAGCCTCTTTGTACTGTTTCTGCTTGAGTCGAAGGTCGGCTGTAGCGGCGGAATAAAGCGAGGCATTCTTGCGTTTGAGGTCGTCCACTTGTACCTTGCGAAGCAGATCATCGGCCTCGTAGAGCCAGTCTGACTCGGCGTAGGCGCGCACGGACCACAACTGGCATTGCGCCACCACGTCCTTGTCGTAACTGAAATGCTGGGTGATGTAATTGAACGTGCCTATACTCTCGAGGAACTCGCCCTTGTGGAACTCGGCTTTGCCCAGCAGCAGCCAGGCTTTGGGCATGGCTGGATTGAACTCCTCCTGCTTGAGCCACTCGCGGTAAGCGGGGTCTCCCGTTCGTTTAGGGTCGGCCTTGGGGCGCTTCTTGATGCTATGCAGTTTGATGCACTTGCGGCACTTCTCAATGGTGCGGTCCATTTTGCCTTTGGCGGCTTCCGCGGCTTTGTGGTTGCTGACCGGATAGAGGTTGAGCAGGGTCGTGTAGTCGTCTTTGTTGGCGCGTGCAATGTCTTGCAGGCCCTCTTCGAAGGCCGTATTGCCGTTGTAATAGATGTTGTAGTTGACCTTCATGGCATGATAGGCACGGCTGGCCCTCGTGTTCTTTTGTGTGGAACACGAAGACACCAGCAATGCCAGCAACAGAAGTATGTAACTACAACGTTTCATTTACACAAACTTGTATTCGGTTTGCTCGAAATAGATTTCTCCGGGCCGCAGTACCGGCGAGGGGAAGTTCGGGCAGTTGGGCGAGTTGGGGAAGTTCTGTGCCTCCAGACAAACGGCAGTCTGCACATCGTACTCGCGGCCTGACTTGCCGATGTTTTTCTCGACCCAGTTGCCGGTATAGACCTGCAGGCCGGGCATGGTGGTCAGGACCTGCATGGTTCGTCCGGCAGCGCTGAGAACAGCCACCAACTGGCGCTTTTTCTCGGGGTTGGGGCGCAGGACGAAGTTGTTGTCTATTCCTCGTCCTGGCGCGAAGAAGGGGTCGTCGATGCGGTCACCGATGCGCGTAGGCTCACGGAAATCCATAGGTGTGCCTTCGACAGGCAGAATCTCGCCGGTGGGGCAGGCTGTGTCATCGAAGGGCGTGTACTCGTCAGCCAGCACCTGTAGGATGTGGTCGTGAACAGTGCCCTCGCCTTCGCCTTTGAGGTTGAAGTACGCGTGGTTAGTGAACGCAGCGATGGTCGGTTTGTCCGTTTTGGCTTCGTAAGTGATAAGCAGGGCGTTGTCGCGCGTGAGGGTGTAGGTGACGTAGATGTCCATGTTGCCGGGGTAGTTCTCCTCGCCGTCAGCCGCGCGCAGGTGGAGGCTGATGCTGTAAGCAGTCTGTCCCACAACCTCCCACACGCGTTCGTTGAAGCCCACTATGCCGCCGTGCAAGGCATTGGTGCCGTTGTTGACAGCGAGTTGGTACTCCTTACCATCCAAGGTAAAACGCCCGTCTTTGATACGGTTGGCGTAGCGCCCGATGATAGCGTTGAAGTATGTCTCTTTGTCGCGCCACTCCTCAAACGTGTTGAATCCCAGCACCACATCAGCCATTTCGCCGTCCTTGTTCGGGGCGTAGAGGCTGACTATCTTGGCGCCGTAGTTGGTGATTTGCGCACGCATGCCGTTCGGGTTACGCAGAGTAGCCAGAACGACACGCTTTTTCTTGTATAATGTGCTGAACAGTTCTTCGTTTACCATAACTTTTGACCTTTGACTTTTGACCTTAGACCACTTGATGTACACCATCGCTGATTTCGGCCACATAGAAGTCGGCTTTGATGCCTGTTTTGGCGAGGTAAATTGCCCCAATTTTCTCGATGAAATCGGGGATTTTGTCCTCTTTTACCAACGAAACGGTGCACCCGCCAAAACCACCTCCTGTCATACGGCTACCGATGACTCCATCGAGCTTCCAAGCCTCCTCGGCAAGGGTATCAAGGTGCAGACCGGTTACCTCGTAGTTGTCGCGGAGCGATATGTGGCTCTGGCACATCAGTTTGCCGAAGAGTTCGATGTTTCCGGCCTTGAGTGCAGCCACCGCGTCGATGGTTCGCTGGCACTCGCCAACCACGTGCTCGGCGCGCTTGAGGGCGACTGGGTCTTTGATAGCGCTCTTGATGTCGCAGAACTCCGCTTCGCTCAGCTCTGCCAGGTTCTTCAGGTTCGGGCGTACGGTACGCAGTTGCTCTACAGCCAGTTTGCACTGAGCCACGCGGTCGTTATAGGCGCCGGAATCCAGTTTATGCGGGGAGTGGGTATTGGAGATAACCACTTTGATGCCCTCGAGTTTGACGGGCACGAGTTCGAAGTCGAGCGTATTGCAATCCAAGTAGATAGCATGATCTTTCTTACCCTGCGCGGAGGCGAACTGGTCCATGATACCGCAGTTGACACCTGCGAACTCATGCTCGCTGAGCTGGCCTATTTTAGCCAATTCGGTCTTGTCATACCCGGCTCCGAGGATGTCATTGAAAGCACAAGCAGTGACCACTTCGATGGCGGCAGACGAACTCAGACCGGCACCTGCGGGAACGTTACCCCAGATGAGAATATCCCAGCCGTCCACTACTTTGAAACCACGCTTCAGGTACTGTGCAATGCAGCCCAACGGGTAGTTTACCCAGCTGTTGCCGGGCAGGGGTGTTGTCAGTTGATCCAAGCCCAGCGAAATAATCTCAGGCATATTCAGCGACTTGAAGCGCATTTGTTTTTTATCGTTCTTGGCCAGCAGCATGTACGTGCCGAAACTCAGGGCGCACGGAAAAACATGCCCGCCGTTGTAGTCGGTATGCTCGCCAATAAGGTTAACGCGACCCGGTGCAAAATACACTTTCTCTGCCTGCTGATTATACGCCTCAGCAAAAGCTTGTCTCAATTCTTTCAGTTCCATGATATTTATTTTATGATGTTTGTTGCTTTTTTGGCTTCGTAGGCCTTAAAGTAGAAAGGCTCCCAATAGGCGGTATCTACGATTTTTCCGCCCCTGATCCACGCTGCATTGGGCACAATATCCCCGATAGACACGGAGTGATTGTCCGAAGGTAAGAAAACGGCATTTTCGTGCCTGATGACCGATTTGCACTTCGCAGCGCCGTTTCCGAAGAAATACACCTTGCCGGCAGCCAGTTGTTCGGCGAAAGAGTGCTCGTCCACGATGGTGGCTGCAACAGGAATGACCTCTTTGAGTTCCGGCGTATAGAAGGCGTTATACACCTCCATTCGTCGCGCGTCTATCATCGGGCAAAGCAGGCCGTCGCGTACTTGGGATGCCACTTGTGCAGCCATGATTTGCAGGGTGGGAACAGCCATCAACGGTACGTTCAGCCCATAAGCGAGGCCTTTGGCCACAGACGCGCCGATACGCAGGCCGGTATAACTGCCGGGGCCTTCGCTGACGGCAACAGCTTCTATGGGGAAGTCTTTCGTCTCGGCCAACATCTCTTCTACCATCAACGGCAATTCGCGTGCGTGCTCGCTGCCAGCAGCGTGCAGGCGCGAAGCGAGTACCTGCCCGCCGCGAAGAACAGCAGCAGAGCAAGCATCTGTGGATGTCTCTATACCCAATATGACCGGTTCGTATTGCATGTCAGTTTTGTCGCCTTCTAACCCAATTTACGTTAGCGCCTGCAAAGGTACTGCTTTTTTTTGACATGACCAAATTTTGTGCAAGAAAAGTGCAAATATTTTTATTTGCCCGACTTTTTGCCGCCAAAATTGGCTTTATTCGTATGAATGTAGAAATATTTTGAAGAAAAAATAGAATTTTTACTTCATTTTACGGCTCAACTGCTTGTAGCGTTCAACGAGTTTGTTGTGGCGGAAGAATCCGTAGATGGCCACAAGGAGGGCTCCAAGGAGGTCGAGGATGAGGTCTTGCATAGAGTCGCGCAGGGCGTCGTGACCGCAGAGAGGCACATCATCAGCCGTGATGATAGAACCGGTGGTGCTTGCCATAAACTGCTGCGAGTTGGTGTCCATGAGGTCATCATAGGTATATTCGATAATCTCCCAACATGCGCCGAGGCCGAGCGAGAAAAGCACCAAGAAGAGACAGAGGAAATACTTGTTGAAATAGATATACTTGTCTTTCTCCGCCATGATGACATGGATAAGCCACAAGGCTATCATTGAAAGTAAGACACCCGATTCGGCGTGCAGCAGTTTGTCCCACCAAGGTATTCGTCCGTACAGGTCCAGGCCGTCCCCAAGCACAAGGGACGAAAAGCAGAAAAGGACGATAAGCGCCGAGAGTAGCCAGGGAACCTCTACGCTGAACCGCCGCATAAGCATCCGTGGCAGTTGCATGATAAGAATCATCGCCACATACTGAAGAGAACGAAAAGTGATTTCGCTCCAGGTTTTTTGCGCCACGATAAGCCACGTAATGTTCACTATCGCCATGGCTGCAATTAGCCATGTGACTACTTTGTTCATCCGATGAAGTTGTTCTTTCTGCATAGTATCATTTGTTTAAAGTCGCTGCCATCGGGATTAACCGTATGACAGGGTTGCGCTTTGGTTGGATTTGCAAACCAAGTGCAAAGTTACTCGCGTGCACCACCCTCGGACACCGACCGAGCCTTCTGTTCCGACAGGCTCGTTAAAGTCCTCGGGGGCTCCGCTATTCTATGGTCAGAACGACGCTGTCCGCTGTTCTTTCCGTTCGAAGAGCCAAGTCAAGGCTCTTCTCCATCCAAAACAACAAAGATTGTTTCGGGGTCCCCGGATTGACGCAGTAACATTTGCGGGTGCAAAGTTACTGCTTTTTTTTGATATATGCAAGGGGATAGGTCAAGAAAAGAGCGAAAATGGGGTCAAAAGCGCATTTTTGTCCGAAAAACAAGGAAGACGACCTCGGGAAACAGCCAGATGGTAGGGATATCCCTTCACCAGGTCCCGATGAAAGGCCGAAGTTGTATTGATTTGGTATTATACTATGTATAATACTACAGAGTAGAGGGGCAAAGAGAAAAAAAGAAGCGGCAGTCGAGGGACTGTCGCTTCTTGTCAGAATGCCGGCGAGTGTTGGTCGGCCAGGCAAAGAAGGTTATTGGATGGAGATCTGACGTGCCGTCTTCTTCTCTTCCTTGGTAACTCGAGGCAATTCGATGCTCAGGATACCATCTTCCACTTTGGCGTTGATGCCTTCCTCGTTAACATCGTCGGGCAGAGCATATTTCTGCTCGTAGTTGGTGTACGAGAACTCACGACGGAGGTAGTGAGAGTGTTTGTCTTCTTCTTTGTGCTCAAACTTATTCTCGATGGCAACACAGAGGTTGTGATCCTCATCTACATGCACGCGACAATACTCTTTCTTGATGCCCGGTGCAGCCAACTCAACGGTGTAGGCTTGCTCGGTTTCTTTTACATTAACAGCCGGTGCAGTAGTGGTTTTGCTGTTGAGAAAATCAGAGTTGAAGAACTCGTCTAATACTGTTGGAAACCAACCATTTCCACGATACATTACTGGTGTCATAATTTTTCCTCCTATATTTAAAAGGTTACACATATTCGTTTGTTGTGAGCGGTGTTTTTGCAACCGCTACACCCGAGTAGTTGCAAAGAGTGTGCCTAAGCGTGATTTGTGCCATTTTGGCAGCAAGAGACTGACAAAAGTGGAAATTTTGTCACTTTTTGCGCTTAATATTGGCGTACTTTGGGAAAAAGCAACAGCTCTGCAGGCCAAGCAGAGAGGAATGCCCAAAACAGGTCTTTAATAGGTGATGCGAAGCAGCAGATGAGCGTCTGTGCGGGTAGGGCGCAACAGGCTCCGTTGTTTCACCCAGGCGGGGGTATAGATGGTCTCAGCCAGTTTGAGATAGAGGGAGAAATGGGAGTTGATTTTGTAGCGTGCTTTCAGGTACATGCGCGCGCCCTGACCATACGTAGCGGGGATGTTGAAGGCATAGAGCACATCGTTTTCGTAGGCGTAGATGCGATTGTTCCAGTTCTGCGCATCGAACCATTGGGCACGAAACTGCAGCACTATCGGCACAGCGGAGAAGTGGTAGTGCACGTCCTGCATGACGGCATAACCGAACGTGAGCCGCGGTCCGGTAGTGCCGGGAACGTAGTTGCAGAGGGTTCCGTGCAGCGATGTTTCCAATTGCCAGCCACCGGTTTGCCATGAAATCAGGTAGCGTCCTTGCCATCTGTTCAAAAAGGTCGATTTTTTCCGTTTCCATCGGAGTTTTAGCTCCATTTTCGGAAGGTTTTTTGGCATCCAAGCGACGTCAGAAAGCACCTCGAATCCGCCTATTGTGTCGCGAATACCGTACTTAGGTCCAAAGAAACGGAAGATGTCGGTGTAGAGGCCGAAACGCCACTCACGAACGTTCAGGAACTCCGCTCCGGTGTATAATCCCAACTCGTCGTTGTTCCTGGTAGTCTCGCCAAAAGCGGAAGCGAGGCGATTGTCAAACCAAGGCGAATAGTAGCGACCAATGGCAAGGATATTGATGTCGTTGCCCGCTGCCACTTTGGTACCAAAGAGTGCTCCAACGCCCCACTGCGTGTTTTGCGCCACGGCCACTTCGCCGAAAAGCGAGAGTATCCGATAGTGGTAGAAGGCATATGCCCCGATAACAGCCTGGCGCTTGCCCTCAAAGTAGCGGGTGTTGTAATAGGTGTGACGAACGCGGAACGTGTCGCTGAAGAAGCTCTCAGTAGCTGTCAGGCCAATGCGCAGGTTCTTCCAATTGTAGGTGGCATTGAGTCCGACGACGTGTTGCCAGACCGCGTTGTCGTATCGGCATGAATACCAAGCAGAAGCATCTACAAGTCCGAGATTGACGGTAGCTCCGGCTCCGCGAAAGAAGGTTGTTCCGCCCGTTCCACCGTATTTCTTCAGGCCTTGGCTACCGTAGTTGAGGTTGCCAATATATGCCGTCTTACCCATGCGCATCTGGCCGCTCACTACTAATCCCAGCCCGAAATTGGCCTTATAGTCACCAATGACAGCGGTCCGGAGACGTCCGATATTGTTGAGTTGGACATATCCTCCATAGTAGTCAAACAGATAGGTTTTAGGTCCCCACCAAGGCGTGCCGACATCGTGCTTGGCCGTCAGACCGAAACTCAAAGTGTGCATGCTGTTGAAACGGTACTTGAGGCTGGTATAGACGGGGTCTGAGAGGTTGTTCTCAACGTTTCTGGCATCGAGACGCAGGTCCACTTCATGATGCGCACTGCGGAATAAATCGCGGACATAGATCTTGGGCTTTTCGGTAGGTCCGGCCTCTATGAACAACGCGAGGAAGCGGTACTCCCACTCCTTCAGGCCGGGAATCAGTTGCACTTCGTACACACTGTGCAACGGATGCTCGTCGCGATAGACGAGGATTCTGGTTATCTGCTCATCGCTAAGGAAATACAAGCTTTGGAGGTCATTGTGCGTGGCTCGGTTGATATTGATTTTCTGTGCGTGGAGTTGCATCAGTTGCTCTTGCATCTCCTCAAAATCCACTTCTCCTCCGGCCTCTATTACCGTAGAATAGATATCCTCAATGACGTGTGTCAGTTGGTAGTCCTCTTGGGCGGAGAGGGGAAACAGAACGAGGCAGGCAAGCCATATGAGGGTGAAGCGCCTCATCAGCCCAGCATGGCAACAGCTTTTTCCAGGGCAGCGGCAAACGCCTGCACGTCACTCTCGTCATTGTACAGGCCAAAAGAGACACGTACCGTACCGGGCACTTGCAAGAAGTCTATCAAAGGTTCGGCGCAATGATGTCCGGTGCGGATAGCCACGCCTTGCCGGTCGAGCAAGACCCCCACATCGTACGGGTGGATGAGGTGGCCATCCTTGGTAAAAACATTGAAACTGATCACTCCCGCCTTGGGCAGATGCTCGGCATAGATGCGCAACGAACACCCGCCCAAGTTGATGCTACGCATGGCTTGTTGCGCGGCCAAGACGAGATCACGCTCATGCTGTTCTATGGTTTCCAGACCTGTTTCGAGCATGTAATCGATGGCTTTTCCGGTGGCAAAACTGCCGTTGAAATCGGGCGTTCCGGCCTCGAACTTGTAGGGCAACGTGTTATACGTGGTTTTCTCCCAACGGACATGTTCAATCATCTCGCCACCACCTTCCGCAGGGGGTAGTTTTTCCAGCCAATCCTCCTTACCGTAAAGCACTCCTATGCCTGTAGGTCCGTACATCTTATGGGCGGAGAAAGCCATGAAGTCGCAATCCAGTTGACGGACATTGACGCGCATATGCGGAACCGATTGCGCACCATCAATGCACACAGGAACGCCCTGAGAATGAGCAATTTGAATAATATCCTGAAGGGGGTTGATGATGCCCAACACATTGCTCACATGGGCGACGCTTACCAGCCGGGTTCGTTCGTCCAGCAACTGTTTGAACGCGTCGATGTTCAGGCTGAGGTCTTCGCGCAACGGGATGACACGCAGATGTGCTCCTTTGCGTTGACAAAGCATCTGCCAGGGGACGATGTTGGAGTGGTGTTCCAAGGCAGATACGATGATGTTATCACCCTCGCGGACGCAGTACTCGCCAAAGGAGAAGGCAAGGGTGTTGATAGAATCAGTAGTGCCTTTGGTGAAGACTATCTCATTGGGCGAACCTGCCCCTATGAAGGAAGCCACTTTGGCTCGGGCAGCCTCGTGCTGTTCGGTAGCCACTTGACTCAAGTGGTGCACACCCCGGTGGATGTTGGCATTGAAATGCTCGTAGGCATAGATAACAGCCTCCAGCACCCGGCGTGGTTTCTGGCTCGTGGCAGCATTGTCCAAATAGACCAAGGGCTTGCCATAGACTGTTTCGTTGAGTATAGGGAAATCGTTGCGGTTCATATCGTGTTAGGGTTTATAGTATGATTGTTCCAAAATACGCTGGGCATCACCATCGGCCAAGAGTGCCTCGATTGTCACTTCCGGATGATGGTTCATGTAACTCTCGACTATGCGCCAACCGACCCACATACCCAGGCGTCCGGGCGATTGCTGGCTAATCTCGGCTGTAAAAGGACCATCGTTGAGGTAACTGGTCAGTACCAGCGGGTCGGTTTTGTAGAGGTCTTTCTTATCCATGATAAGCCCCCAAACGGCTCGTTCGTTGTGGATGCACCACTCCCATTGCTCGCGGGTGTAGCCGGCCACTTCCCACGGGTCTTCATCGGGGAAGAGCAGCGAGACGACGAACATCACTTTGCCGCGGTAGATCATGTTCTCCAGCAGACGACTTTTGTCACTCGTGAAGGGAGTATGAGTGAAGAGGAAATAACTCATCACATCCACAGGTATGCACTCCTTGCGCATGGTCTGTTTCTGGTACTCATAGACAACGCGGTTGTAGTACTCGTAGTTGCTGCCAAGGTACATATCCACCCCCACGGCGATGCCATCATCCGGTGTGCCGGAGATGGAACGGTTGAAACCGCTAATGAAGAAATAGAGCGTGGGCAGTTCGCCTTTGTAAAAAGTACTGAGCCGCGCAAAAGCGTCGTTTATCTCGCGGCTGATGCCAGTGATGTCGGCGAACTCCTCGTGACAGCGGGCGTTAGTAATACTGAAACCGTAGGTCGTGTCAGCAAGGAACTGAGGGATGACTTGGCAGAGGTAAGTCGTATCTTCTGTGGGGATACCCAGGATTTCTTCGGTCCAGAAGGGCATGAACCCGGGGTACTCGTTATAGAGTTCCTCTACGGCAGCGCGAAGAGTGAGGCTGTCGAGGGCCGTCTCGAGGTTGAGGATAGCTTTGTCGAAGCGCACTATCGGCACCTCTACCGAGGGGAGTTCTTTCGGAAAATACTGCCGTCCGCCGGTGCATGCACTCAGCAGCAGAAGCAGAGAAAGAAATATGTAATAGTGGCGTTTCATGCTTGTTCGCTGACGAGACCATCTTTCATCTTTGTCGTGGGTGACAATGACGATGGTTTGGTTGTACTTGTCACGCATCTCGAGCAAGAGATGGTGGAGTTCGGTTTTGTTCTTACTGTCCAGGCTTCCGCTGGGTTCATCGGCGAGGATGACCGTAGGTTGCATCATCATCGCGCGCGCTGCAGCCACTCGCTGTTTCTCGCCGCCTGACAATTGGTTGGGTTTGTGCGAGATGCGGTCTTTGAGGCCCAGTTCACCGAGCAACTGAATTGCCATCCGACGAGCCTCAGCTTCGTCCTTGCGGGCAATGAGAGCGGGCATCATTACGTTCTCGAGAGCTGTGAACTCAGGCAGCAGTTGGTGGAACTGGAAGATGAAACCGATGTGTTTGTTGCGGAACTCGGCCAAGGCGGTCTCGCTGAGAGTGAAGACATCCTTTCCATCAAAAAGCACCTGGCCCTTGTCGGGTTTGTCGAGGGTTCCCATGATCTGGAGGAGGGTGGTTTTGCCTGCACCACTCTGTCCGATGATGCACACTATTTCACCTTGCCCCACCTGCAGGTTCACACCTTTGAGCACCTGCAGCGAGCCGAAGCTCTTCCATATGTTTTTTACTTCTATCATCTTGTTTAGCTGTTATTCCACCACAAGGCGGCGTGTTCCGTCAGGAAGTTCGGTGAAAAGGAGGTTCACAGTGTTGTCGGGTAAGAGGTCCTCGATTACTTCGGGCCACTCGATGAAACAGTAGTTACCGGAATAGAGGTACTCTTCAGCGCCGAGGTTGAGAGCTTCGCCGAGGTTCTTGAGCCGGTAGCAATCGAAGTGGTATATCTCGCTGCCGTGTGCATCCTCGTACACGTTGACGATAGCAAAGGTAGGGCTGTTGACGATGTCGTTGCATCCCATCTCCTCGCAGAGCTGTTTGGTGAAGGTAGTTTTACCCACGCCCATATTTCCGCGGAGAGCAAAGACGCGTCGGTCGGGATAGACAGCGAGCACGTCGGTTGCCTCAACCACCTGTCCGCTTCGGGTGATTTGCAGTTGTCCTGCGGCATTTTTTGTCAGTATGTATTCCATAAACGTTACAAATATTCGATTCTCAGCGCGATAAATTGCTGTTGAAATGGTTGTAAACTATTGATCCTTTGCTGTTTCCGGCGAGTTCGACCAGCTCCGCAAGTTTGGCTTCGCGAATGCGTTTGACGCTACCAAAGCGGTTTAGGAGCATCGATTTGGTCTTTTCGCCTATTCCGCGGATCTCGTCAAGTTCGCTGTGTGTTTGACTCTTGCTTCGCTTATGGATGTGGAAGGCAATAGCGAAGCGGTGGACCTCATCCTGGATTTGAGTAAGGAAACGAAAGAGTTCTTCTGTCGGTTTGAGTCCTATCTCCTGTGGTGGGTCGCCGAAGAGGAGTGTGGAGGTGCGGTGGTGGTCGTCCTTGACCAGACCGGCGATAGGGATGCTAAGTCCGAGTTGTTTTTCCACAGCCTCGCGTATTGCGCGCATCTGCCCGATACCACCATCGGCTATGATGAGATTGGGCAAGCCGGCGTTGTCTTCGATTAGGTGTGCATACCTTCGATATACTATTTCGCGCATGCTCGCGTAGTCGTCCGCACCTGTTACTGTCTTGATTTTGAATCGTTTATAGTCTGCCTTGCTTGGCTTGGCCTTCTTAAAGACGACACAACCAGCCACAGCATCCGTACCCTGGATGTTAGAGTTGTCGAAGCTGTCTATCCACATAGGTAACTCATTCAGTTTCAACGCCTTCTGAAGTTCTCCAAGAAGTCGCACAACGCGCTGATCGGGGTTGAGTTTGTCTGCTTGCTTGAGTCGGTCCGATTTGTACTGACGTACGTTTTGCATCGCAAGGTCAAGAAGTTTTTTTCGGTCTCCGGAAGAGGGGCTGGAGAAACGCAGGTCTTCGCCGGTCCATTCAGGCATAAAAGGCACGAGGATGTCTGATGTGGTTGCTCCGAGTTGCCTACGTAGTTCGGCTATACCGTAGGCCAGCATCTCCTCGCGGGTCTCGTCCATTTGGCGTTTGTACTCGATAGTCTGTCCCTGGATGATACTGCCATTATGGATACGCAGCATACTGATATATACAGTCTTATCTTGCTCGTCATAGCCGAACACATCCACATCTCGAACGGATAGTCCAGATATGACAGTCTTGGAGCGGAACTTCTCGATAAGGAGATACTGTGCCTTGATCTGCTGTGCCTCCTCGAATCGCATCTCTTCGGCGAGTTGGCGCATCTGATCCATCATCTGCCGGCCAATCACATCGGCATCTCCTTTGATGATTTTGCGCGCTGCGTCGATGTAGGAATCATAGGTAGCTTTAGTACAAAGATTCTCGCATATTCCGCAGCAATTTTTCAAGTGGTACTTGAGGCACACTTTATGCTTGCCGGCTCGTATGCTTTCATCAGTGAGCGCAAGGTGGCAAGTGCGAATCGGATAGAGCTGATGAATCAGTTCGAGCACCAGATCTACAGTGTTGCTATAGCTGTAGGGGCCGAAGAACTCGCCTAAACGTTTGTCGCGGTTTCGGGTCTTGAAGACACGAGGATAGGGCTCTTTAGTGATACAGATAGAAGGATAACTCTTGCCATCCTTGAGGAGAATATTGTAATGAGGCTGGTGCTGCTTGATAAAGTTGTTTTCCAGCAGAAACGCCTCCTGTTCGGAGGACACGACAGAATACTTGATGTCAACGATATTTTTGACGAGGAGGGTTGTTTTGTAACTATCGTGCTCCCGATTGAAGTAGCTGTTTACTCTTCGCTTGAGATTCTTGGCCTTACCCACATAGATAATTTCGCCATCCGAGTTGTAATAGCGGTACACACCGGGCAACTCGGGCAGCGTTTTCAGGATGCTATCTATGTAGGCGTTAGGCTTCATCAGAAGTGAATCAAGGACTCAACAGTTACGTCTTTATCGAACACCTCCCTACCCTTCAGGGCGTCCAGTTCGACGATGAAATCGACGTATATTTGCTTTACTCCAAACTGCTTGACAAGGCTGATTGCGGCCTGCATGGTTCCACCCGTTGCGAGCAAATCATCATGCAGAACAACGATGTCGTCGGAAGTAAGCGCATCTTTGTGGATCTGAATCACGTCGGTTCCGTACTCTTTCTTATAGGACACTTCCACCACTTCAGCGGGAAGCTTTCCCGGCTTACGGATAGGCACAAATCCGGCGCCTATTGCTTCAGCCACCATTGGGGCGATGATGAAGCCACGGCTCTCAATGCCTATTACTTTGGTAACCCCCTTGCCTTGATACTTGTTCACCATTTGCTGCTTAAGCCAAGTTAAGCAATCAGGGCGAACAAACACAGTTGTTAACTTCTTGTTCTGTCATATGTAGTGATATTTTTACTCAAATTGTTCCACGTGAAACATTATCTCCCCATTAGCACCAAGAGCACACTAACATCGTTAGGCGAGACTCCGGGAATGCGGCTGGCGTCGCCAATTGTTGCGGGTTTGATACGAGTAAGCTTTTGTCGTGCCTCAGTACTAAGCGACTGAAGACTATCGTAATAGAAGTCTTCGGGCAGACGGATTCTGTCGAGGCGTTGCAGCTTTTCGGCTGACAATCTCTCACGGTCTATATAGCCCTTGTACTTGAGCTCAATTTCGACACTTTCTACTACTTCCTCTCGAATAGATGTAACCGAATCAATTGCTTCGCGTAGAGAAGAAATTATAGAGGCAAGTCCTGTTATAGTTACTTGAGGACGCAGGATGAGGTCTGCAAGTTTGGTGGAATGTTGAAGCGGCTGTGAGTCCACGCTCTGAAGGTAGGAGTTAACACAATCAGGCTTGACAAGAGTGGACTGTAGGAAGCAGATTAGTGCGTTTCTATCACTATTCTTCTGCTTCAACAGATCCATTCTGGATTGAGAAGCAAGGCCAAGATTGTAGCTTCGGGCAGTAAGGCGCTCGTCCGCATTATCCTGACGAAGGAGAATCCGGTATTCAGCACGGGACGTAAACATACGATAAGGTTCGTCCACACCT
>ONXE01000051.1 GCA_900321775.1 uncultured Bacteroidales bacterium | reverse complement strand
GTTGGAACTGTCCAAGAAGTTCGTTACTCCGGTGCGTTGCTATCAGGCAGCGGCGAATCTTGTGAAAGCAGCCAAGCAGACGCAGGACTCGTTTTTGACGAAAGATGTACTGAAAGCGTTGGTAGAACAGCACAAAGATGCGGTTGAAGAGCATCGCTACTTCGATCACGACGGCGTGCGCTGCTTTATAAAGGAACGCGTGACGTACAAGTACGATGGCGACGAGCAGTACAAAGTGTTGCTGCGGAGGTACAACAACGCCAAGGCTAAACTGGACCGCCACAAGGCAAAGATGGTCGAGGCCGGTACGGCAGTACCCGAGTCGGTGGACTTCACTTTTGAGGCTCGCGGAGAAGCGAAGATGTAATGACGGTGGAAGCCCCGGCAACCAGCCGGGGTAACTGCCAAGAAGAGAAATTATGTACGAACAAATAGTTATATATCCATGGATGATTCAAGAGCTCCACCTGAAGGGAGCGGCATTGCTCGTGTTCGCTCTTTGGTACGCAGACCGAAAAGACCGTTCAGTGAAAGAACTGGCTCAGATGCTTGGTTATACCGAATATGGAATACGAAAAGCGCTGGTAGAAGTCAGTGAGGTGCAACAAAGTTGTGCAATAAAACAACTAAGTTGCGAGGACGGGCAAGAAAGTTGCGTAGGCGCAAAAGAAAGAAGCAAAGAAAATATCTACTCAAATATATCTACTACTGCTTCTACTGATGCGCACGCGCAAGCTTTTGAATGGTTGACCAAAGATGAGAACTGGCTCAGGATTCTTTGTAAGAACAATGGGTTAGAAGAGCAAATGCCGCTGGAAACGCTTCAACCCTATATTGAGCGTTTCATCTACCGGTTGGAAGAAACCGGTCAAGATATTATAAATAAAGGTGCCACGGACACGAAGAAACATTTTGCGTCGTGGCTACCAAAATTTAAACTATTAAAAACAAATATTGAATATGGCAAAAACTTATATTCAAGTGGCAACAAATGCCAACGACAATCTCAACACCTCCTCGATACAGCAAGTGCTCTTGCAGCAGGGCTTGCAGCAGCGCGAACAGGAAGCGGTTTGCTCTAAGGTGGTAAGACGTAGTATGAAACTGGATCTTGGCGAGATGGAGGACGACTTTTTAGAAGGAAAGCCTACCCTATCTCCTGTGTTCAAGGACATACACGCTTTGCATCCGACAGCAACGAGAGAAGATATAGCATCTGCAATAAGTAAGTTGGTAGTTGCTTTCTCAAGTATGCCTCCTGAATTCTGGGGGTTGTTGGGCAACCGTATAGCGGAATCGAGATTCAGTCGCGACAGGCTCAAGTACATGATGCATGTAGCGTTGGATACAAACCAACTGATGAATCAATACCGTTACGGTAGGCTGACGATAGCAGACTTCACTTCGATTTCTCGTCCAATGACTACGTACTCGTTTCCTGAAGCGGAGAAGAATCCTTATGATAAGGCGTTCGTGTACTGCCATTTGGACAAGCCAAATCTGTGTGAAATAACCACAATAGAAGAAGCGAAGTCTTCCGGTTTACGTTGGGAGCCGTTTATTAGACGTTAGAATTGACATTTTTTGCGTGAGAGTCAGGGGCTTCGGCCCCGACTCTTATATGGAAAGAGGTATAGAAAAAGAGTGATTAAATGAAAAAATGAATCCGATCATGGAGAAGAAATTGTATTGCAGTCAGTGTGCTCGGAGCGAGTATGACAGAGACCACGTAACGCACAAGAAGTTTTTGCATTGCCTGGCGTTTACAACGCATATGCCATTGGACGCCCATAATGCGAGTCAGTGCTATATGTTCGAGCCGGAAGGTCCGATGGCAGAACAGACATTAAGAGAGGTGCTGGCAAGCCGAAAAAAGGCTAAACAAGAGAGAAAACGACGTCAAACTACGTGAATCTGCGAGGGATAAGAAAGAAAAGCGTAGTAATATTTGGTGGTGCAAGAAAAAAGCAGTACCTTTGCAGTGGATTTTGGAAGAAGGGGTGAATTGGTCACCCGTCCAGATCCAGAGTATTAAACCTAAACCTTTTATAAGCTATGAGCAAAAAGTATCCGAAGGTGGAGTTTGAGTATCCTGTAAAGGCTATCCACGGCAAACCTTGTTCTCACACCAACACGTATTTTGGCGTGAACGGTTTCACTCACGAATCGTACATCAGTAAGTTGTGCTATCCGAGCACCACTGTGACCGCCGGTATGCTGGCGCAGCGTAATCTGTTCCGCGACGCAAGCAATTACGCCAAGACTCAGATGACCGATGCGACCAAGCGTGCGGCTGCAGAAGTTCGCTTCAACAATCAGGACAAGTACTACACGTTGCGTACGTTCCTGATAGCGGAGTTCATGAGCGGGAACCAGGTCGGCTAATCGCCGACCGTCAAAGGTCAAAGGTCAAAAGTCAAAGGAAGCCCCTCCCCCGCCCTGCTTTAACGGGCGGGGGAGGGTTTGTCTCGCTAGTCGGCCTAGTCGATCTAGTTGACCAGACTGACAGTCTGGAAAACTGCCAAGAAAACAAGTCGGCAGCAGATTTTTCATATTAAAATAACAAGAAAAAGTATTTTTTTCTTGCGTATGTCAAAAAAAAGCAGTAACTTTGCAGGCGCAAATGAAAATTGTGTTAGTTAATAGAGAAGTAAACTAGAGTAAGCAAATGGATTTTTTTTACGATTTGCTGTTTAAGGAGAGCATCACACAGTCGCTGTTCTTGCTGACAATAACGATTGCGATAGGCATCTTCTGCGCAGAGAAACTAAAGATTGGAAAATTCTCGCTGGGCGTGACGTGGATACTATTCGCGGGCATTGTGCTCAGCCATTTCGGCATGACTCTGAACTCCCAAGTGGCTCATTTTGCCAAGGATTTCGGGTTGGTGCTGTTCGTGTATTCGATTGGTCTGCAGGTAGGTCCGTCCTTCTTCTCGTCCTTTGGTAAGGGAGGTATACGTATGAATGCGCTGGCGGTATGCATCGTACTGGTAGGCGTGCTGACGACACTGTGCATCCATTGGATAACGGGCGAAGAGATTTCGACGATGGTGGGCATCCTGTGCGGTGCGGTTACGAACACGCCCGGTATGGGTGCCGCACAGCAGGCGTTCTCTGACATCACGGGTTCGGGCACCAGCACCATTGCTGCCGCATATGCCGTCACCTACCCGCTCGGCGTTGTGGGTGTGCTGCTGACGATTATGTTTTTGAGATGGGCGTTCCGCGTGAACATTCAAGGCGAGTTGCAGCGACTGCAAGACGAAGAAGCCAACGAAAACCAGCCCATATGTTATGACGTGAAATTGACCAACCCCTCGATAGACGGACTAAAAGTGGTTGAGGTTCAGAAGATTTTGGGCATTACCATGGTTGTGTCGCGCGTATTCCATATGGATGGTTCGGAAGAGGTGGCCAACGGTGATACGGTGGTCCACATTGGCGAGAGTCTGCGCGTTCTGACGGACAAACATGTGATGCGGACCGTTCAGTTGCTTGGTCCTATTCAGGAGCGTGAGATGGAACCGCGTTCGGCTTCGTCGCTGGTGTCGCGCCGCATCGTGCTGACCAAAGAGCAATGGAACGGCAAGAAGATTGGCAGTTTGGCCATCCGCAAACACTATAATGTAAACATCACGCGCGTGATACGTGCAGGTATTGACCTGTTGGCCACGCCGGATCTGGTGCTGCAATTGGGTGACCGCATCATCGTAGTGGGCGCACAAGAGGACGTGACAAAGGTGGCAGACATCTTCGGCAATGAGCTGAAACGACTGGACATACCGAACCTGCTGCCAATCTTCCTCGGTGTTGCATTAGGCATCGTTGTAGGCACGCTGCCTATCGCCATCCCGGGGCTGAGTCAGCCTTTCAAACTGGGTCTGGCCGGTGGTTCGCTGATTGTGGCTATCCTTATCGGCCGCTTCGGTCCATACTACCATCTCGTGACTTTTGCTACGACTTCGGCCAACAAAATGATTCGTGAGATAGGTATATCGCTCTTCCTTGCCACAGTCGGCTTGGGTGCAGGCGGTTCGTTCTTCGAGAGCATCGCCAACGGCGGTTACTGGTGGATTCTGTACGGCGTCATTATCACGATGCTTCCGCTGCTGATAGTGGGCACAATCGGGCGTCTGTGGATGAAGTTGGATTTCTTCAGTCTGACCGGCTTGCTGTCCGGCTCGATGACCAATCCTCCGGCTCTGGCTTACGCCAACTCCATCACCGGTGACAGCGACCGCGCGTCGGCATCATATGCCACTGTTTATCCGTTGACGATGTTCCTGCGCGTACTGACAGCACAGCTGATTATTCTACTGATGTAGAATGCAGTTTGTAAGTATGTAAGTTTGAATATATAAGAATTAAAAATGAAGAATAAGGTTTTAACAATGGCGATGGCAGCACTAGTTTTGGGCAGTTGCGGCCTAAAAAACACCACGGAGATGAGTCCGTCGGAGCCCGTAATCGGCAAGAATGAAATCAAACTGGACGGCGACCGTCTGACAGCCGAAGCGCTGTGGGCCATGGGTCGCATCGGTCAAGCCGAAATCAACGAACAGACCGGCTTGGTGGTCTATAGCGTGACATACTATAGTGTGGAACAAAACAAATCGAACAGCGAGTTGTTCCTACTCAATCCTGCCGACGGCACGCCTGTTCAGTTGACCAACGACAACCATTATCAGGGGCAAGCGCACTGGCTGAGTGATGATATGATTGCGTATCTCAGCGACGAGAGCGGTTCCAGCCAGGTGTGGACCATGAAAATCAGCCAGAACAGGGCGATGAAGGTCAACGAACTCAAGCAGATTACCAACTACGAAAAAGATATCGAGGATTTCATGTTCTCGCCGGACCATAGTAAACTGCTGTTTATCAGCCAGGTAAAGACCGTAGAGCAGACCGTGGACAAGTATCCCGACCTGCCGAAAGCCAGCGGACGTATCGTCACCGACCTGATGTACAAACATTGGGACGAATGGGTTGAGAGTGCGCCGCATCCTTTCCTGGCTGACTTTGACGGCAAGGGGATTACTAACATCGTGGACATCCTGGAAGGCGAGCCGTACGAGTGTCCGATGAAGCCTTTCGGTGGCATGGAGCAACTGGCTTTTTCGCCTGACAGCAAGCAGATTGCGTACACCTGTCGCAAGAAAACGGGTCTGGAATACGCCATTTCCACCAATAGTGACATATACCTTTATGATATATGCGCGCGCACGACGAAGAACCTGACCGAGGGCATGATGGGCTACGACACCAACCCGGCCTTCTCGCCAGATGGCACCAAGTTGGCATGGCAGAGCATGGCGCGTGACGGCTACGAGAGCGACCAGAACCGCCTGATGGTGCTGGACCTGACCGCGGCTGACGCTGAGCCTCAGTTTGTGAGCCAGGCATTCGAGTCGAACGTGGACGAGTTCCTTTGGCTGAACAACAGCCGTCTGGCTTTCACGGGTTGCTGGCACGCTGTGGAGCACATCTACACAGTCAATCTGGAAGGCTTTGTGCAGGAGGTCAGCGGAGGACAATACGACTACTCGCTTTGCGGACATCAGGGCGACCTGATTCTGTGCAAACGTCACTCGATGCGCGAGCCGGACGACCTGTATCTGCTGGACCTGCCGTCGGATGAGCTGATGCCCAAACAGATTACGTTTGAGAACAAACATATCCTGGACCAACTGACGATGGGCAAGGTGGAGGAACGCTGGATGAGGACCTGCGACGGCCAGCAGATGCTGACCTGGATTATCTATCCGCCGCACTTCGACCCAAGCAAGAAATATCCTACTCTGCTCTACTGCGAAGGCGGCCCGCAATCGCCTGTTAGTCAGTTCTGGAGCTATCGTTGGAACTTCATGATGATGTCCGCGCACGATTACATCATCGTAGCGCCCAACCGCCGCGGATTGCCGGGCTTCGGCAATGAATGGAACGAGGAAATCTCGGGTGACTACGGCGGTCTGTGCATGAAGGATTATCTGACTGCCATTGACGAGATGAGCAAGGAGCCGTATGTGGACAAAGACCATCTGGGTTGCGTAGGCGCATCGTTTGGCGGCTTCAGCGTGTATTGGCTGGCAGGTCATCACGACAAGCGATTCAAGGCGTTCATCGCGCACGACGGCATCTTCAACCTGGAGATGCAATACCTGGAGACCGAAGAAAAATGGTTCGTCAACTGGGATTTGGGTGGCGCTCCTTGGGAGAAGGGCAATGCGATTGCGATGCGCAGCTATGCCAATTCGCCGCACCTCTTCGCAGACAAATGGGACACACCTATTCTGTGTATCCACGGCGAGAAAGACTACCGCATTTTGGCCAATCAGGCCATGGCAGCATTCGACGCAGCCAAGATGCGCGGTGTGGACGCCGAACTGCTTATTTTCCCCGATGAGAACCACTGGGTGCTGAAACCGCAAAACGGTATCCTGTGGCAACGCACTTTTTATGAATGGCTTGACAAATACTTGAAAGTTGAAAGTAAATGAGGACTCGACACAAATATATTCTGCAATATGCGGATGTGGACGCCAGTCGCCATATTCGCCTGAGTGACTTGGAGAAATACCTGCTGGAGGCAGGAGGCGTGAGTGCCAACCAAATGGGGTTCGGCACGGATGATATTCTGGCGCGCTATAATTGTGCGTGGGTACTGATTCACCTGACTATTCAGATGGACTATCTGCCCAAGTATCTGGATGAAATGGTTGTGGAGACCTGGGTGGAAGGCAACTATCATATGTTCTCTGTCCGCAACTACAATCTGTACATACGCAAGGACGGCGAGGATTTTCTGGTGGGACGCGCGGCATCATCGTGGACGCTGCTGAACCTGACAACACGTCAGATGGACACAAAAGCATTCAACGATGCCCAATGGGACCATATCATTGACCCGACCAAGCATGATTTTCCGCGCATTCCTCGTCTGCAAAAAATAGAGAATCCTACGACCACGCTGCCGCACACCATTCACTATTCTGATCTGGATTACAACAACCACTGCAATTCGTGCAAGTACCTCCAGTTCATGCTCAACGCTGACGACAAATTGACAACCATCTACCCTATCCGATTGGACATCAACTACGTGAAAGAGGTTCATAAAGATGAGCGCATCCATGTGGACGTGCTGGAGAAAACGGACGAACAGGGCAACCTGCAGAGCATCCAGTATTGTCTGCTGGCAGACGACGGCGAGATATCCTGCACCGCCTTACTGCAACATGTCTAACCAATACACATCACACCATGTACACACGCGACGAACTATTACACCATCTGGCCGTTGAAGTGACGCGCATCCAGCGCAGGGCCACGCGTCCGCTGACAGAAGAAGAGCTGTTCAAGCACCTGCTTCACTCTTCTCTTTCGGAAGAGATTGATTATCTGTTGGACACATTGCGCGAAGCGCAACATACTGCAGAGCATCCTGAAGAGTATGATGCTGCTGTGTGGTACGTGCGTCCGACAGTACTGGAATGTGATGTGGTTCGTTTTCAGAACAACAAAGACAAATGGATAGCTTTTGTGGGCATACGTGACGGTAAGCCCTACGAGATTTTTACGGGATTAGCCGATGATGAGCAAGGTATAGCGCTACCCAAATCGGTCACGCGAGGCAAGATTATTCGCGCTGAGAATGAGGATGGCACGCGTCGGTATGATTTTCAGTTTGTCAACTCACGCGGCTTCAAGACAACTGTTGAAGGACTTTCGTACAAGTTTGACAAAGAGTTTTGGAACTACGCCCGACTGCTTTCAGGTATTCTGCGTAACGGCATGCCGATTGAGCAAGTGGTTCACCTGATATCGTCCATGCAGATGGACTCGGACAGCATCAATTCGTGGACCACAGGCGTTGCAAGAGCGCTCAAACGTTACATCCCGGGGGCAAAAGAAGAACCGACAGACGAATAATCTGCCGGTTCTTTGTTTATATAGAGCTCCTTGCCTGATGTTATGGTGATGTTATGGTGATGTTATGGTGCTCAATCGAGCATATTACCTGCGTTGTTGGCCATCTGCACCATGCGGTCGTAGTCTTCAGGCGAGAGGTCGAGGAAATAGAAATTTCGCGGATCAACAGGACAACCTTTGTAATGCACCTCATAGTGAAGGTGCGGACCGGTGGATTTGCCGGTACTACCCACCAGTGCGATAATGTCGCCACGCTTAACCTGCTGTCCCTCACGCACGAGCGATTTGAACAAATGCGCATAAAGCGACTCGTAATTAAATCCGTGGTTGATGATTACGCAGTTTCCGAATCCTTGACGCCAACCGCTAAAGCTGACAGTACCGTTGCCCGTAGCATAGACGTCCGTTCCCGTGCTGGCCGTGAAATCCATACCCTCGTGGAAACGCTTGGTGTGATAGATGGGGTCCACTCGCCAGCCGTAGCCGGAAGCCACTCGCGTCAAGTCCTTGTTCAAGACGGGTTGAATAGCCGGCAGATTCTGCATCTTCACTTCCGTCTCTTTGGCCAGTCCGAGTATCTCGTCGTAGGACTTGGTTTGGATATATAGCGATTTCTCCAGCTGGTCTGCTTTGCGAGCCATGTCCGCTACCAGTTGCGAGCCCGTACGGGTAGCCAACGAGTCGTAATAATAAGCATCCATCGAACCGCGCAAACGCGATGCTGTAGGGATAGGTTCTGCTTCGAGAAGAGCGCGGTAGAGGTTGGCGTCGCGCTGCTCCAGGTCATTCAACACCTCCTGCATACCATCCATCTGTTTGGATAATAGTTCGTATTCAGTCAGCGCAGCATCATACTTGGACTGGAGCTGTTTTTCTTTAGGCGAAGGGACAAACAGGGCCATGATGATAAATGCCGTAACAGCCACCAGCAGACCGCCAACAAACGGCCAGGTAATCTTACGCAGAAACTCTTTCCTGTTCCACAAAGCAATCTCCATGGAATGGGTAGAAGGATTGAAACGATATTTGATTTTACTACTCACTTTCTATGTTGTTTAGTCTGATGATTTTTACCTAACAAAGATTGTACCAAATCGGGCCTATTCAAGCGAAGAAGTTCACGTCGAATAGCTTGCTGCTCCTCCTGTTTGTACCAAAAGAAGAACATCCGTTGCCGCAATTTTTCCTCTTTGGTTCGTGCTACATAGACGGGCTGCATGGTGTACGGATCGAGTCCGGTGTAGTACATCACCGTAGAGAGCGTCATCGGCGTAGGCGTGAAGTCCTGCACCTGTTCCAGCTTGAAATTCAGTTGTTTGGTCTGAATCGCCAATTCCGCCATGTCCTCTACCCTACATCCCGGATGCGACGAGATGAAGTAAGGAATCAGTTGCTGCCCGAGTCCGGTTTCACGATTGACGGCCTCGAAAAAGCGCGCAAAACGCCGGAAATGCTCGAATGATGGCTTTCGCATCAGTTGCAACACATGTGATGAAGTATGTTCCGGTGCAACCTTCAGTCTGCCGCTCACATGATGCGTGATAACCTCGCGGCCGTAATCATCGGACATCAGGTCGTAGCGTATGCCTGAACCGATGAACGATTTCTTGATTTGGGGCAGCGCGTCCACACTTTTGTAGATATCCATCAACGGACGAAAATCCTGATTCAGGTTGGGACAAATGGCGGGCTGCAGGCAACTGGGGCGTTTGCATTTTTCGCAGATACTCCGGTTCTTTCCGTGCATGCCGTACATGTTGGCCGACGGGCCGCCCAAGTCGGACAGATAGCCTTTGAAATCAGGCAATGCCGCCACTTTTCTCACTTCGTTCATGATAGATTCTTTCGAACGTGAGGATACTTGTTTGCCTTGATGCGCCGCAATCGTGCAGAAGGCACACCCGCCGAAACAACCACGATGCATGTTCACAGAGAACTTAATCATCTCGTAGGCGGGAATAGTTTTCCCTTTATATTTCGGGTGCGGGACGCGCATGTATGGCAAATCAAATGAACGATCTATTTCTTCCGTAGTCATGGGCGGGTTCATAGGCTCCACCACCACAAAAAGGTTTTTATGCGGCTCAATCAGCCTTTGTCCGTGCCAGACGTTGGATTGCTCCTCAACGTAACGGAAATTCTCCGCGTAGTCGCGTTTGCTGCGTAAGCACTCATCGTACGAATGCAGAACAATTCCTTCAGCGGGTTTAGCATCCGTGAGATAAGCTGTTTGCATAACACCTGTGAGCGGCCGGTGCGCAGCAGCACGTTCCGCCAACTCCACCATCGGTTTTTCACCCATACCGTACACCAGCACGTCAGCACCGGAACTGACGAGAATAGACGGAAGAATTTTGTCCTGCCAGTAATCGTAATGACAGAGTCGGCGCATAGAGGCTTCAATACCGCCAATCACAACAGGTACATCAGGGTATAACTTCTTGAGAATCTGCGCATAGACGTTGGTACAATAATCGGGCCTCAGACCAAAACGACCATCGGGTGAATAAGCATCATCCGAGCGCAGACGCCGATTAGCCGTGTAGTGATTGACCATCGAGTCCATGCTTCCCGCAGTAATGGCGAAGAACAGACGTGGTCTGCCCAGTTTCTTGAAATCGCGCAAGTCGCCATGCCAGTCGGGCTGCGGAACGATGGCCACGCGGTAGCCTGCGGCCTCCAGAGTACGACCAATAACTGCCATTCCGAAGGACGGGTGGTCCACATAGGCATCACCCGAGAAGAGGATGATATCTACATCCTCCCAACCTCGAATCTCCAACTCTTTGCGGGTTGTAGGCAAGAAATCGGTCAGCATCATATTATTTGGCTTTCAGACGAATTACGTTGCCGTCGGAAGACGTGATTAAGCACTCACGCGCA
>ONXE01000071.1 GCA_900321775.1 uncultured Bacteroidales bacterium | reverse complement strand
GGGGAGTTTCTTGGTTTGGGTTTTCAGGGCAGTAAAGCGCATCTTGATACCCGGGGCGATATTACCTCCAACAAACTGATTGTCAGCATTGACGAAATCATAAGTAATAGCAGAGCCTGCGTCGATTATCAGCAGGTTTTTGTTGGGCGAGAGAGCATTGGCTCCGACTGCGGCAGCCAAGCGATCCTGTCCGAGGGTTTGCGGCGAGGATGAAGTGCTCGCTCAGACGATTGAGCGTGTTGACTACCGCGGGGTCGATGTTGATGACCGAAGAGATGATACTGTTGGTGACGGGATAGAGAGAGCATATTTTCTCTATCTCGGACGCATCAAAACGCTTGTAGATGAAGTTGTTCACCATCTTGCCATCGTCGGCAAAGATAGCCAACTTGGTGCGGCTGTTTCCCTGGTCAATACACAGATTCATGGCGGTAATGGATGAAGAAGAAAAAAGTCCACCCGCTGCGGATGGACTTTTACTCTCTGAACAGACTAATTACTTATTGAGAGCATCTTTAACGGCCTCAGCAGCATCCTGGGTAGCCTCAACAGCAGCCACGATGGTGTCGACGATAGTAGCCTCTTCAGCAGCCTCAGCGGGAGCCTCAACAGCTTCCTCAACAACTACTACTTCTTCCTCAGCGGCCTCTTGCTTAGCCTCCTTGTTGCCACAAGCTACCATGCAAGCAGCAGCGGCGAGAACAAATAATACCTTTTTCATTTCTTTATTAAATGTTTAATTAAACAATTGTTTTCTACTCGTGTTGGCGACCCAACGTCGCACATTTTCAAAATCGGCCGCAAAGTTACTGCTTTTTTTTGAAACGACCAAAAAAAAACATACTTTTTTGCAAAAAAAGTGCATTTTTCTGCTATTTTGTGCATTTTTGTGTCATTTTGTCACGAATGAAAGGGCAAAAAGGTCAAAGGTCAAAAGTCAAAAGTCAAAGGTCCACGGCGTAGCAGATCGTCCGGAGCGTAGCGCTGGAAAGAAAGGTCAAAGGACAAAGGCGTAAAAAATAATGTCTGGAGGGATATAAGAGAGTACGCCCCTCCCTTCCTACAAGGTGTTCTATGTTTGCTCTGCAAACTCGCGCGTCGCACTTACTACTCGCAACGTCCACCGAACGTTGCTCTATGCAAGCTCCCTTCACCAGGTCCCGATGAAAGTTGGTGTGTGTGATTCTGTGGTATTATACAAAGTATAATACTAAGAGAGGAGCGAAGGAATGAAGGAGTGAAGGATGGATGATGGATGATGGATGATGGTGAAGGGAAGAAGTAAGAAGTAAGAAGTAAGAAATAGGAGGTTTTTGGGGGAATATGCAAATAAATTTGCAAAAAAGCAGGCCGGGTGCGATTTTTTGTTTCAAAATACTTGCGTATGTGAAATCTTTTTTGTAACTTTGCACCGCCTTTGGTATGGCAGGAAAAGGTAGATACATTTAATTAGAATTAGAGAGTAATGAAAAAGATAGTAGGAATCATCGTGTTTTTGCTGGCTTGGGCGGGAGTTCGGGCCGATGTGCTGACAGATATAACAGCGGGGAAATTCAAGGCGAAGGCTCCGGAAGAGATGACTCCGCTGGCGGATGGGGAACGATATGCTCAGTTGCGGGGTAATGACCTATTTGCATACTCATACAAGACAGGACAGGTGACAGACACCTTGTTTGAATACGCGCGTGCGAAGGGCAACAAGCCGGCAAAGATTGAGGGCTATGTGCTTTCGCCTTCGGACCGGTATGTGCTGGTGTACGGCAATAGCGAGAAGATATACCGTCGTTCGTTTCGTGCGGACTACTATATCTACGACCGCAAACGTCATGAGATTCGCGCCTTGTCGGATACGATGCCCGTGATGCAGCCGGTGTTCTCGCCGGACGGCAAGTATATCGCTTTCGCGCGGGAGAACAACCTGTATATGCACAAGGTGGACTTTAAGACGGAAGTAATTGTGTCCGGAGGGTCTCCGGCGACATCTGGCCATGCGGATGGTATCCTCAACGGCATCCCCGACTGGCTGTACGAGGAAGAGTTCGGGACGACATGTTTGTACAGTTTTTCTCCCGACTCGAAGCAACTGGCGTTTGTGCGCTTGGACGAGAGTAAAGTACCGAGTTTCAATTGGATAGAATACATAGATCCGGCGGTGAAAAGCCTGAAATACCCGTGTGCAGGCGAGACGATTTCCGAGGCCTCGGTGGTGGTGTACGACACGTACTACAAGTCGCTGAAAACCATGGCATTGCCCGAGCAGGCAGAGAGTTATATTCCACGAATTAAATGGAGGCAAGGGTCAAGAGTCAAGAGGCAAGGGGCAAGAGTCAAGAGTCAAGAGTCAAGAGTCGAGAGTCAAGGGGCCAAAGAAGAGGATCCGGTACTGGCAATATTCAGGCTGAATAGAGACCAGAACAAGCTGGAGATGTTCCTGGCAAACCCGAAATCGACGGTGTGCACGCGGACGTATCTGGAGGAGTCGAAAGCGTATTTTGTTGACTATGCAGCCATTGACGAATGGCAGTTTTTGTCGGACAACTCGTTTATCTGCGTGAACGAGACGGATGGTTATCGTCACGCGTATCTGTACTCGGCTCAAGGGCAGAAAAAGAAGCAACTGACCTCGGGCAAATATGACGTAACGAAGGTTTACGGTTACGACGAGAAGACGCAGACGCTGTATTATCAGGCAGCAGGCGGGTCTCCTGCTGCAACCGGTCATGCGGTTTGTGAGCCACAGAATCGATATATCTACGCGCTGGATACCAAGAAGAACAAACTGCAAGCCTACTCGATGGAACCGGGCATGCACGATGCGGTGTTCTCGCCGTCGTTTGCGTATTTTGTAGAGTCGTATCAGTCTGTCAGTCAGCCGACAACATATACTATCCGAGACCGAAAAGGTAATGCTCTGCGTGTGTTGGAAGACAACAAAGAGGTGGTTGAGCGTTTTCGGGAAGCGGGGTTGCCGGTGAAGGAGTTTTTCTCGTTTGTGACGCCCAAAGGTGACACGCTGAACGGATGGATGCTTCGACCTTTAGTCGAGAGTCAAGGGTCAAGGGTCGAGAGTCAAGGGTCAAGGGTCGAGAGCCAAGGGTCAAGGGTCGAGAGCCGAAAGTACCCGGTGCTGATGTTCCATTATAGCGGGCCGGCCAGTCAGCAAGTGCTGAACCGCTGGAAGATCAGTTGGGAGGAATATCTGGCGGCCAAAGAGGGTGTGATTTGCGTGTGCGTAGATCCGCGTGGCACAGAAGCTCGCGGTCGCGCGTTCCGCAACAAGACATACATGCATATAGGTACCGTGGAGATGGAAGACCAGGTATATGCGGCACGCTATCTGCAAACCCTACCCTACGTGGACGCTGAGCGCATCGGCATCTGGGGCTGGAGTTTCGGAGGTTACGCGACTATTATGGCGATGAGTTACTGCGGTATCCATCCGGAGATGGGCGAGAGTCCGTTCAAGTTCGGTATGGCTGTTGCGCCGGTGACCGACTGGCGATACTATGACGCGGCTTACACCGAGCGCTACATGCGTCGTCCGCAGGTGAATGAGGGCGGCTACGATGATGCATCGGCTATCGGCCATGCAGATGCGTTGCAAGGCAATCTGCTGATAGTGCACGGTTTGGCCGACGACAATGTGCATGCGCGCAATACCTTGTTGTATACGGATGCATTGGTAGAGAAGAACCGTCAGTTTGAGATGCAAGTGTATCCTGATGACAACCATTTCCTGCGCAAACGCAACAACCAGCGGCATGTGTACGAACGACTGTTGAAGTTCCTTAAGGACAATCTGTAACTTAAAATAATTAAAAACCAATACATTATGACAAAACAACAAAACAAAGGTAACACCGTGGCGATTATCACCATGTTCTTCATGTTCGCTATGGTGTCATTCGTAACAAACATGGCAGCGCCATTCGGAAACATCTGGAAGACGCATTATGAGTGGTCCGGCATGCTGGGCAACATGATGAATTTTGCAGCCTATCTGATTATGGGTATTCCTGCAGGAAAACTTCTGTCGAGGATTGGTTACAAAAAAACCGCTTTGGTTGCATTGGGCACAGGCTTTGTAGGTATGCTGGTTCAGTTCCTCTCGAGTTTTATGGCCATCGGCATATCCGCGCTGTTTGTTTACCTGTTGGGCGCATTTATCTGCGGTTTCTGCGTGTGCATGTTGAACACCGTAGTCAACCCGATGCTGAACACGCTTGGTGGTGGCGGCAACCGCGGTAATCAGTTGATTCAGACCGGCGGTGCGTGCAACTCGCTTGTAGCGACTTTGACCCCGTTGTTGGCAGGTGCGATGATTGGCACCATCACGAAGAACACGGCGATGTCTGACGTTCGTCCGTTGCTGTTGATTGCGCTGGCAGTGTTTGCCGTGTCGTTCTGTATCATCTATTTCGTGACTATTCCGGAGCCGAATCTAAACAAGACCGTTGCGAAGAAGACAAACGATCCGTACAGTGCCTGGAGTTTCCGTCACCTGGTACTGGGTGTGATAGCCATCTTCTTCTACGTAGGTGTAGAAGTGGGTATTCCGGGCGAACTGAATTTCTACTTGTCCGATCCGGGCAAGATGGGTGCCGGTTTGGGTGAAGGTGCAGCCGTCATCGGCGGTGCTATCGTTGCCATCTATTGGTTACTGATGCTGGTAGGCCGTTTAATCAGTTCGGCTATCAGTTCGAAAGTGTCCACTCGCAAACAGTTGACCGCCGTTTCGGAGGTAGCCATTGTGCTGGTGCTGACAGCGATATTGATTCCTTCCACCGTACGCGTGACCATGCCGGGTTTTATCGACGGCGAGTTCATTATGCGTGAAGTGCCTCTGGAGGCATTGTTCCTGGTTTTGTGCGGTCTGTGCACGTCAGTGATGTGGGGCGGTATCTTCAACCTGGCCGTAGAAGGTCTGGGCAAGTACACCGAGCAGGCTTCCGGTATTTTCATGATGATGGTAGTCGGCGGAGGTATCATGCCGCTGATTCAGAACCGTGTGGCTCGCGTAGCGGGTTACATGAACTCGTATTGGATTATTCTGGGCATGCTGGCGTTCATTTTGTTCTACGCGTTGTACGGTTCGCGCAATGTGAACAAAGACATTCCGACGGAATAATGGTTAAGGGTTAATGGTTAATGGTTAATGGTTAATGGTTAAAAACAACATACAATGGAAACAATTGAAAAGCCTTATGTATTAGGAATTGACATGGGCGGTACTGGCACCAAGTTCGGTATCGTAGATGCAAGAGGTAATGTGCTGAAATCGTCTTCACTGCCTACTCAAGATTACCCTGACATCAACGACTACTGCGACGCTTTGTGCGCTGCAATGCTGAAGATTGTGGATGAGTTTGGCGGTATCAAAAACATACGCGGCGTGGGCGGTGGAACGCCTAACGGCAACTACTATACCGGTTGCATTGAGCATGCGGCCAACCTTCCATGGAAAGGTATTGTGCCCTTTGCGAAAATGATTTCCGATCGGATGGGTGTGCCTTGTCGTATTACCAACGACGCCAATGCGGCAGCTATGGGTGAGATGACTTATGGTGCAGCGCGCGGCATGAAGAACTTCATCGAAATCACGCTCGGAACGGGTGTGGGCTCGGGTATTGTAATTGACGGTAAAGTGGTGTACGGCCACGACGGATTTGCGGGCGAGTTGGGTCACACCAAGATTGTTCATGGTCCGGAAGGGCGTCAGTGCGGTTGCGGTCGTCGCGGTTGTATTGAGGCATACGCTTCGGCAACGGGCGTGGCTCGTTCTGCCAAAGAGATCATCGAGAACAGCAGCAAAGAGACTGTACTGCGTAAACTGGATATCGACAAAATCACCTCATACGATGTGTTCAAGGCGGCAGAAGCCGGGGATGAAGTGGCCAAGGAGATTTTCGACTTTACCGGCTCGATGTTAGGTCAGAAGCTGGCTGATTTCGTAGCATTCTCCGCCCCCGAAGCCATCATCCTGTTTGGCGGCTTGACCAAGTCGGGTCACTGGATTATGGATCCGATTGTGAAGGCACTGAATGAAAACGTCATGTCCATTTGGGTGAACAAAGTGAAAGTACTCACCTCCACACTGAAGGACTCTGACGCCGCCATTCTGGGTGCCAGTTCGCTTGCCTGGGATATAGAGGCACAAGCTCCGATGAGCAGATAACGGATGCTGTTTCGGCCTTTATATCAGATTCCCAATTGGCTGCAACGTTTCTACGCCGGCGCTGTCTGGCGTAGAGACACTGCGGTCTATCTGACTTTCGACGATGGTCCGATTCCGGAGGTGACGCCTGAAATCCTGAAGATTCTGCGCGAGAAGGGTGCGAAAGCGACATTTTTCGTTGTGGGGGACAATGTTCGCAAGTTTCCTTACCTATTGGATCAGATAATCGCGGAAGGTCATCGTGTGGGCAACCATACGTTTCATCATCTGCCCGGGTGGAAAACCTCGCTGGCAGAATATATGCGGGACGTGTCGGCCTGTGACGAGTTGTTGAGGCAACATGCAGGACGAGATTTGCGACCCCTACTCCGTCCTCCGTACGGACGTATTCGTCACTCGCAGTGCAGAGAACTGCAAAATGCAGGCTACGAGATCATCTTGTGGGACGTACTGACGCATGACTACAATAGCCGTTATTCGGCAGACAAACTGCTGCAGATTGTGCAGCAATTCACTCGCCCGGGTTCGATAGTGGTGTTCCACGACAGCCTGAAATCCGGAGAACGGATGCTGGAGACTTTGCCTAAAGCAATCGACTGGTGGCGGGAAAACGGATATGAACTAAAGACGCTGTAGATGCCCGAACTGCTGCTACAATACATATGGTTCAAGGGACTCTTCCGGTCGATGCTGCAATTTACCACAGACGGCAAGCCGGTTGAGGTGATTAGTGTGGGTCAGCACAACTTCGACCAAGGGCCGGACTTCTTTGGCGCGGTGATTCGCATCGATGGCATAGAGTGGACCGGCAACGTGGAGATTCACGTGAAGGCAAGCGACTGGTACAAACACGGCCATCAGCGCGACAAAGCTTACGACAACATCATCCTGCATGTGGTCCGACAGGCTGACAAACAGGTGTTTACGACAGAAGGCAAGGCCGTGCCTCAATGCGAGTTGCGTTACCCCGAGAACAGTCAATACTTGGCCAGCCTGATGGCAGACCGCACGTCGGTATGTGCGCAGCAACTGTTCACTCATCCCGAACTGCTTCACGCTGATTGGAAAGACGTACTTCTACGAGACCGTATGCAGAAGAAAAGCGAGGCTATTGAGATGCTTCTCCAGCAGAACCACAACGCATGGGAACAAGCATTTTATGTGACTTTGGCGCATAACTTCGGTTTCCACACCAACGGTTTGCCATTTGAACTGCTGGCCAAACAGACGCCACTGGTGTTCCTGCAGAAACACCGCAGTTCGCTTTTGCAGTTGGAGGCGATGCTGTACGGACAATCGGGGCTGCTGACACCCGAGACTGCCACAGACGACTACCGGCAACGGTTGCTTACGGAGTACGAGTTTCTAAGGAAGAAATTCTCCCTGACACCCATTGACGGAAGCTTGTGGAAACGAATGAGGATGCGTCCGCAAAACTTTCCGGAGGTCAGGATTGCGCAGTTTGCTTCACTGCTGCACAATACTGAATCGTTGTTCGCTAAAGTGCTACAAGTGAACGACTTGAAGCAATTAAGGGAGTTGTTTACCATTAGTGCTTCCAACTACTGGCATAATGCCAAAATAGGTCGCAGCGCAGTAGATGTATTGCTCATCAACTCGGTTGTGCCGTATAAATTTGCGTGGGGCAAAGCTCACTCTTCAGAGGAAATGCAACAAGAAGCCTTCGGGCTGCTCAAGCAGATTCCTGCGGAGAAAAACCATATTGTGGAGAAATGGGAGATGCTGGGCGTACAGATAGACAACGCCGCTGATTCTCAGACATTTATCCATTTGTATCAAGACTATTGTATTCGTCATCGTTGCTTCAATTGCGACGTAGGCTATCAGATATTTTACGTACATGAACAGAACTAACCGACATATTTTCGTGCTGCTACTTGCCATAGCGGGCATGTGGGCTTGCGCCAATCGAGGGGTAGGTCCCCAAGGTGGGCCCAAGGACGAAACGCCGCCCAAGATGGTCAAAGAGGTCCCCGTAAACGGATCGGTGAATTATCACGAAAAACGAATAGAGATTACTTTTGACGAGTATCTGCAGTTGAATGATGTCGTCAATCAGGTGCTTATTTCCCCACCTCAGCAACGTCCGCCCGAGGTGCGTGCCTATGGCAAGAAACTGACCGTCACATTTGATGGCGAGCTGCGTGACTCGACCACCTACACTATCGATTTCGGCTCGGCCATATGTGACAACAACGAGCGTAATCCCCTGCAAGGCTACACATTCTCGTTTGCTACCGGTCCCGAGATTGACACACTGCAGATGAGTGGTATAGTGATTAACGCCGAGAACCTGAATCCGGTGGCGAACATCTACGCAGGCATTCATCAAAATTTGGCCGATTCGGCTTTTGAGAAGGAGCCATTCACGCGTATTGCGCGCACGGATGAAAAAGGAGAGTTCACCATCCAGAACATCCATCGCGGCATCTATCGTCTGTACGCTTTGGATGATATCTCGCGCGACTACGTCTATCAGCCAGGTGAAGGACTGGCAATGCACGACTCGTTGTTTGCTCCCACAGTTAGGCATGAAGGGCGAATAGATACTGTTTTTGTGGCGGATACCATTGTAGCAAAGATGGATTCGCTGCAACTGGATTCGTTGCCGCACGACACACTTGGGCGCTATTGGGAGCGCATTGAATCGAAGACCGTACCGGTGTTTGAGCCGCAAGACATACTATTGATGTACTTCAAGGAAGACAAACTCCGTCACTATTTTGTACGTTGTCTGCGCGAAAAGCAGCACTACTTCAGTTTGCTGTTCTCTGCGCCACAAGCCTCAATGCCTGTAATCAAGGCGCTCAACAGGGCAGATGCGGTTCTTCCGGATAGTCTGAGGATAGACAGTGTGAGGATAGACAGTGTGGGGATAGACAGTGTGGGGATAGATAGTGTGAGGATAGACAGTGTGAGGATAGACAGTGTGGCTGCGGACTCTCTTGCGAAGGGCTCCGAACTATTGACAAATTCTGACTCGATTGTTTCCGACTCTGTAGTAACCGATTCGATTGTTTGGACGGATTACGCAGTTTTCCAGCCTTCGGCGCATCGGGACACAATCACTGTTTGGCTGACAGACTCGATGGTTATTAGTCGCGATACCATAGTGTTTACGATGACCTACATGGCGTCTGACAGCATTTTCAACCTGTATCCGCAGACCGATACAGTGTTTGCTGTTTATCGAGCGCCCCGTTTGTCCGAAAAGGTCAAAACGGCAATGGACAAGAAGAAAGAGACCGAAATAAAGCGCCTGAATGTGCGCCATAATGCCAGCAACACCTTCGATATTTACGACAGCCTGCGCATCAAGTCACCGACTCCGCTGAAGTACGTTGATTTGGAGAAGATACACCTGAGCATTAAAAAAGACACGACTTACAAGCCACTCAAAATCAGTCCGTTTATAGTTGACTCATCGAAGATGCAAATAGTTGTTCCGTACAAATGGGAGCCCGAAAAAGAGTACCGTTTGAGAGTGGATAGTGCTGCATTTACGGATGTGTATGAGGCGAGCAACGACAAGCTGGAATCGAATCTGAAAGTGCGCTCGTTAGAGGACTACTCCACACTAATTGTCAAAATGGCGGACATCGACTACCGTGCTCGTATTCAGTTGCTTAATGAGAAAGATGTCGTGTTGCGCGAGTTGCCTGTCAGTGACGAAGGAGCGCGGTTTGAGTTCCTGAAGCCGACATCATACTACATGCGCTTGTATCTGGACCTGAATGGCGATGGCAAGTGGACCACCGGCGATTGGATGAAACATCGCGCACCGGAACCCGTGTTCTATTTCTCCGGCAAACTGACGCTCCGTGCCAACTGGGATTTCGAAGAGACGTTTGACATCCACGCCAAGCCTCTGCTGGAGCAGAAACCCGCGGAACTGAAGTCTGTTGAGGGTAACAAGAAAAAATGACGCCACATGAGCCGGTTGACGAAAGTCATTCATAGTGAGTTTATTGCAGGCAGGAGCACTTTTGACTGGTGTTTTCTGCTAACCGGTTTGGGGATTCAGGTGCTCGTATTCTGTCTGGCGCCATCCTCGCCTATCATGATTGTGAGCGGAATAGCAGGCATATTTTCGGTTATCCTGTGTTCGCAGGGAAAGATTTCGACTTACCTATTTGGTTTTGTGCAGGTTACGACGTATCTGATAATTGCCTACAAGCAGCGCTTGTATGGAGAAGTGGGCATCAACGTGTTTTATTTTGTAAGCATGATTTACGGTGTATATGTCTGGATGCGTCGCTATCATGTTGATGAGAAGACCGGCAGTTCAGAACTTCAGGCACGCAAA
>ONXE01000093.1 GCA_900321775.1 uncultured Bacteroidales bacterium | reverse complement strand
GAATTCAGTGGTCTGTTCCCATGCTGAAGACCCCTGCGCTGTTTGGCGAGTCGCATACTGCGAACCGCCCGGATATTCTTGTCGTTTTGTCGGTCTCTTAGGCATAATTTATCTCATTCGCACATTTCGGCCTGCAAAGGTACTGCTTTTTTTTCATATACGCAAGGTTTTTGCAAAAAAAGTGCAAAAAAAGTACACTTCCATTCCCGAAATGCGCACACTACCACACCAAAACTCGACTTTTCGACCCCATTTCTGCACCAAATTCTCAAAAACGCTTGGATTTGTCAATTTTTTGCCGTACCTTTGCACCCGCTTTCGTCGAACAAGCCTTGTACGATTATTGCATGATTCTTGCATGATTCTTGCATGATTCTTGCACGATTCTTGCATGATTGTTGCACGATTGTTGCATGATTGTTGTACGATTGTTGCATGATTAAGCATACTTCTTCGATAAAGCACCGGTATTAACATCTTAAAACAACACTACAACTATGGGAAATCCAGTTTACGACGCACCGGTTGAGAACATCTCCGGCGCAATCCAAAAAGGCGGACCTATCTCCCGCCAAAAACACTACCGCTTACCCAATGGCCAAACCACGGGAACCGGCAAAAAAGAATTTTACCGCCTCACCAACCCTCGGAACTTCCGGGAAAAACCGCTCTCGCAAAACGAAACCAACAACCACGAGTTGTTTCGACAGGCTGCCCAGCGCGCAAACGAAATCCTCGCCGCAGCCAAACCCGGCAGCAACCCTACGCCCAATCAACTCGCAGAACTTGACTACTGGCAACAAAGGTTTATAGCACAAATCGTCACCAGAAAAGGCTCCAAACCCGACCCCGACGCCCCCATCGACCCCAAAACCGGCAAGCCTAAACGCTACGTGCTCTTCGCCGCCTTCATACGCGCCTTCATCTATCTCCAACTAAAAAAACAACAACTTCACTAACCCCACCCTTCCCCTCAGACTAAGCGTACCTGATTTTGCTATTTCGGAATTAGCAAAACCGCCATTCCGATTCCCCGCAAATCAGTACGCTTTTTCCTGAAATGCACCCTTTTTTGCCCAAAAACACACAAAAAAGTTTACGTTTGTTAAGATTCTATTCTCATTTATATAAATATATTTTGCGCGTACACAAAAAAGCAGTACCTTTGCAGAGCGTTTTGTGCGTTAGTCTGTTTAGTTTCACCAACTTACGTATCTAATCAACCACGTGCAAACACACCAAGTACGAGTAATAATCATTAAAAATTTCAAACAATATGAGAAAACAATTTTTCTTATTAACACTCCTCCTGTGCCTATGTGGGAACATAGCCTGGGCTGATTGGCAAGGAGAAGCCATCGTATATGCAGTTTATAATACTGCCACTCCTTTATCCGGAGGCGTTCATATTTTAGATGGTGATAAGGGAGAAGGTAATAAACCGGGCAATATTTCAGATTATAAAATTAATAGCCACACTACAGGTGTACTATCAGCAACAAAATGGCCTTTTACGTCTAGTGCAACATATAATTGCTGCGCTTATGCCTTACCTCCCTCAGGCTACAGATTCGTAAAATGGTCTAGCAACGAAAGCGGATCTGACAATTTGGGAACTGACTTATTTTATAAAGCTTCATATACAGTCACAAGTACTGACAAAAACAATCCCACTCGCTATAATGTTTATGCTATATTTGAGAGAATACCTGGGCAATATAGTTTTCAGTCATCCTATTCTCCAACTTCAGAAGGCGGGCATTTCCTACTTCTTAGCCGAAGCAGCGATAAGCTTCTGCAAGCCACTTCTTCTGCCGCATCGTTAACAACGTCTCTTAATGATGCCACTGTTTTCAATATTTCAAACAACACTTCTTCTACTTTCATATATAAATACAACTCTGCTGACTACTATTGGGGACAATCTAAAGGAGGACTAAGCATAGGTACTGACGCAAGCGGAAGAACTTGGACTATTGAAGACCAAAAAACAAATCAGAATGGTTATTACGTTAAAAACAGGAATGGAGATAACAATGATCGTTTCACATATACTGATGGCTCAAGCGTTTATTTCCCTAAGGATAACTTCGTAAACTACTACCGTAGTTGGGCCTTCATCCCTGTGTTCCTATTTGAGACCACCGCTCCAACTGTTACGGGTGGTACAGAAACTTGGGATCCTGCAGTGAACAAAGTAATTCCTACTACTTCTGACGAATTTGACGAAGGAAGCACAACTGCGACTTTCGCAGCCACCCCCTCATCGGGTTATACCTTCAAAGGATGGTGGGATAATGCATCATTTACAGGAGATGCAGTTCTGACTAATGCAAGTTACACAAACCAAACAGTCACGAATACCAACCCCGCAGTCATTTATGCTCTCTACGCCAAGTTTGTTCCGAATTTCTACTTCTCGGCAAATGCAATAAAGAACCGCGAAGACGGAGGCACGGTTACAGCTAAAATAGAAAGCGGTGAAGCTGCCGCTTCGGTCACCTACGACTTCGAAGCTACAGATGTGGAGCAAACAAGCAAAACAGTTTCTGTTACTTACAAAGCCGTATCAACTGGAGGTTTCAACTTTGCCGGATGGTATGACAACGCAGAATGCACAGGTGATTTCCTTGAAATGGATAGCACCTACACAACAACTATCACCGACGACAATGTTGGCTCTACCACGCGCGTAAATAAAACGGTATATGCCAAATTCGTCACAGAGAAAGTGCCTGTATTCACATGGAACAACTCTTCTGTTATTGTTGGCAGAAACTATCCCGCTGTATTCTCATCTACTAATGAAAACAACCCATACACGATTGAAAGTGACGACGAAACGGTAGCAAAAGTTATTGAAGGAACATTGTATGCCTACAAAGAAGGTACAGCCACATTCACCGTAACTCAAGCCGCAGGCAACGACTGGATTGAACACACTGAAACCTTTGTTGTAACCGTTAATCCCGTTCCCGATTGGGGTTGGATTTCAGAAGAACCCGCTAATGGTGATTTCTACATCCGGGTAAAGAATTCTAGCCGCTACATGAATAGTAACAATACCGTTGGAGATGTTAATACTATTTGGACTCTGACCAAAACCGACGGAACTTTGACTATTGTGGATAACACAGACGAATCAAAATTCCTCGAAGTTCAATGTGTGGAGCAAAATGCTGGATTTAACTTATCCCGATTTAGAGTGTATTCTGATGGAAGATCAAATTCTGGGGAAGGAGATTCCAAATTCACTAAAACAGTCCTAACTCTTGGTGGATCACTGGGAGAAGGTTACGCCCTCTATGCAGATAATATTAATTATGGAGGAATGGGGATACAACAAAAGGACATTTATGTCTGCGTAAACGAAGATAATGCCCTAATTCCTCAAACAAGTGGAAATCCTTGGGAATTCATCTCCAAAGCCCAGTACGACGCACGAGTTGCATACCAAAACGCAGCCACTTTTGCAGCAATTGCAGACAACCACTTAAGTGCAAGCCTGCGTTCTGAACTTAACGAAGTCATGGATGCCAACGATGACGAAAGTACCAACTACACCAGTAAAGCATTTACTGCTTGCAAGACCAATTTGGACGCTATTGTAGCCAAATGCTCTACATACGTTGCAAATCTTCAAGAAGCAATTACACTTCATCAAGACAACTCCAATAACGGCTACTATATGTTCTACAATGCAACATCTGACGCTCGTCTTGGAGACGACGTACAAGCCTACACAGCTGCTTGGAGTGGAGAAAGCATCGTTCTTACTGCTGTGCCGAATCAAGTTATTCCTGCCGGAGACGTAGCACTCGTGTACTCCAATAGCAAGTCTGAATTCTACTACGCTCTCGAGACTGCCACGGCCGCATCTATTTCCGAAAACGCGTTTAAGCACCACACTTCTGACTATGAGAGCGACGAGAATCATGTTGACTACATTCTCACCGCACAAAAGGAAGGCGATGTGGTCATAAGTTATGCTTTCTGCAAGTTTGTTGGCGACGACCACTCTTTGCTGAGAGACCGCAACGTCCTCGTTTGGCAGAGGAGCGGAGCCGCAGCGCCGACTATTATCAATATCGAGACAGAAGAGAATATCGCCACTGCATTGGTGCCTGTGTATGAGGCCCCTGCCACGACAGAACAGAAAGCCAACGGCAAAAAGATCCTTATCGAAGGTCGCCTCTATATCCAACAAGGCGATAACCTCTATGATGCCCTCGGCAGAAAAGTACAATAACAGAAAGGAGACCAAATTATGCAAAAACAGTATAAAACAGCTGAACTCAGCATCGTGCACATTGCTGCACAAGACATCATCGTCACTTCCCCTCAAGGCTTCAGCCTGAGTGGTATTTCAGCAGGTGAATCCTCCGCTACCTATACCACAGACGGAAGTCAAACGTCGGACTACGTTTGGTAATATCGGAGAACAGCCACCGATAGTACCTAATCACAGGGATTCGTCCCGCCCATCCTTACTATTTCAAAAGCAACTCGACCACTTGAGCCGAGTTGCTTTTTGTTGGTTAACGGTGGACAAATTGGCGGAAAAAGTGTAGTTCTTGATTTTTTTGCACCAAAGGCTTGCATATTCTTAAAAAAAGTTGTAACTTTGCAGCCAAAATCAGTAAAGCATGATGAAAACTGTCGAAAAGATACCATTCCTGCTTGTGGCTGCGATGCTGATTATCAGCAGTTGTACCAGCCAACGGGCATTGACCCGTGAAGAGTACTCCGAGTCTGTCCGCAGCGACCTTCCCTTTGCTGTCAGCGACATGACACGGGTGCACGCAGACCAGGACACCTACCGTTTCAGCTGCGACGACTACGTCCCGCTCCTGCCGGATTACGAAGTGGATGCCGAAGGCGCAGTGATGATTTACCGCACCACATTCATGCCCACGCACGATATCCAATCAGCCGACTACATCTGGCGCAACGTCGTAATCTCCAAGCGGAACAAACGCATCCTCTGCATCGACCGCCTCCTTCGGGACGGCAAGACATTCGGCTTCGTCTATGTGCTGCAAAGCGAGGACGCGCGATTTCCGCAGGGCTGCCACTGGGATGTCACCGATCAACGCCTAATGCTGTTCGTGGCGGACATCTTCCGCGACGAGACCACGCTCTCCGTCGAACTGCTCCGAACACTCCTGTCCACCCGCACCCAACTGTCTTTCAATCAGGCCATCAGCAAAGCGGACTCGTGTTTCATGGCCGGGGACTTCGCAACCTCCAGCGACTTCTTCACGCTGGCTTTCCGCACTCCGGACGCCGCGCCGCAGAGTTTCCATTACTGCAACGCCGCCGAGGTCGCTGCCCGCGCCGGAGACACCTACAACGCCTTCGAGCGCCTATACGAACTCACGGACCGCGACAAAAACTGGTACACAGCGGATTTCGCCACCAACGAGGTGTGGCAGCCTTTGCACAACGACCCGCGCTGGCAACCGCTCTGCGACACCGTCACAGCCCGCCAGGCACGCATCGAAAAAGACTACGACCACGCACTCATCAGCCGCCTCAACGCCATACAACAGCGCGACCAGCAGCCTCGCCACGCGTATCTCTTCGCTCTCCAGACCACTCCCGAAAACCGCCCGTTGCTCGACTCACTCATCCGCGAGATGCAAGCCGCAGACTCTGTCAACATCCTGGAAATCAAAGACATACTCACCACATACGGATTCCCGAAAAAGAGCAAAGTCGGCACGGCGAACACCACCATCTGGATGATTATTCAGCACAGCGACAACATTCCAGCGTTTCAGCGCGAATGCCTCCCGATGCTCACGCAGGCCGCCCTGCAAGGTGAGATAGACAAGTGGCAGGTAGCGATGCTCGAGGACCGCATTGCGCTGTCCGAAGGCCGTCCGCAGAAGTACGGCTCACAAATCGTCACCAACGAAGCCGGCAAACAGGTCATCTACACCTTACTCGACCCGGAACAGGTGGACCGCTGGCGCGCCGAAGCCGGCATGGAACCCCTCCAAACCTACGCCACCCGCATGCACGCGGCTCTTCCACATCCCTAAGTCATCTAACTCTCACATCGCACTCTATTGTCGCAAAAATTGCAATATTGCATATCCATGTGGGGAAATAGGTCTTTTTTGTGTAAAAAATGCCGTTAATTGTGTATTTTTTTATAAAAGGCTTGCGTATTTGAAAAAGTTTTTGTAACTTTGCACCCACTTTGAATGAAGAGTTGACACATGAGGGTCTGGTGCGCGAGGTGGATGGCCGCTTCGTGCGCGTAGAGATTGTGCAACAGGCTGCGTGTGCGGCTTGCAAAGCCAAGGCTATGTGTACCGCTTCGGAAAGCAAGGTGAAAGAGCTTCGCGCGGAGATGCTGGAGCCGATGGCGGTAGGCGACCGCGTGGAAGTGATTCTCGAGAAACGTCTGGGGTGGAAAGCCGTTCTGCTGGCTTTCGTCATTCCCTTCTGCCTGCTGCTCGCGCTGGTAGGTTTGTTGCCACGCTGGATTGACAGCGAAGCCGTGGTGGGCACAATCGCGATAGCCTCGCTGGCGCCTTATTACCTGGTGCTGAGCCTGTTCAAAAAACGACTCGAACAGCAGTATCGGTTTACCGCGAGAAAATTGAACCAATAGGCTTATCGTACCAATAAGCAAACTCAAATCAAATACAATAAAACAATGAATGTAATTCTCATTTCTCTAATTGTGCTGGGCTGTACAGGCTTACTTGCAGCAGTATTGCTGTACCTGGTTGCTCAGCGATTCAAGGTGGAGGAGGACCCGCGCATTGACTTGGTGCAAGAGGCGTTGCCGGGAGCCAACTGCGGCGGCTGCGGATTTGCAGGTTGCCGCGCAATGGCCGAGGCGTGCGTAAAAGCCACGAGTCTGGATGGTCTGCTCTGCCCTGTAGGTGGCGCTGCCACTATGGACAAAGTGGGTGACATCCTGGGCATGAAAGCCGCAGCAGCAGAGCCAAAAGTGGCTGTAGTACGCTGCAACGGCACATGCGAGGCACGTCCCAGAACCAGCCGTTACGACGGCACGCGTACCTGCGCCATCATGAACACCCTCTACGTGGGCGAGACAGGCTGTGCCTTCGGATGCCTCGGTTGTGGCGACTGCGTGGCTGCATGCCAGTTTGATGCTATCCACATCAACCCCAAAACAGGTCTGCCCGAGGTGGACGAACAGAAGTGCGTGGCCTGCGGTGCCTGCTCCAAAGCTTGTCCGCGCGGTATCATCGAGATCCGCAAGAAAGGTGACGACGGCGCCAAGATGGTGGTGCTCTGCAACAACAAGGACAAGGGCGCCATGGCTCGCAAAAACTGCCTGAACGCTTGTATCGGTTGCGGCAAATGTCAGACCGTCTGCGGTTTCGATGCCATCAAGGTGGAGAACAATCTGGCCTACATCGACGCCGAGAAGTGCGCCCTGTGCCGCGAGTGCGAGGCTGCATGCCCGACCGGAGCTATCCATGGACTGAACCTGCCCGCTTTGGAGAAGAAAGCCACCAAGCCCGCAGCAGCCAGCAGAGGCCGCCGGCGACGGCAAGTTCAACCCCGCATGCGCTGCTATCATCCGTTCGCTGCCCACCAAACGTGCACAGTTCCCGTACCTGCAAGAGATGGCACAGAAGAAATAATTAACCTGTTAGACGAAAAGAACAATGAAGACATTCCGAATTGGTGGAGTTCATCCACACGACAATAAAGAGTTCTCATCGCACAAGGCCATCACTGCTGTGCCGCTGCCCAAGAAGGTTATCATCCCTCTGGTTCAGCATATCGGTGCACCGGCCAAACCTGTTGTACAGAAAGGCGACGCGGTGAAAGTGGGTCAGTTGCTGGCAGAAGCCGGCGGGTTTGTCAGTGCGCCTATTCACAGCCCTGTCAGCGGCAAGGTGGCGAAGATCGACACCGCCGTGGACGCATGGGGCATGAAGATGCAGGCCATCTACATCGACGTCGAAGGCGACGAATGGCTGCCCGAGATTGACCGCACAGACATCATCGTACCCTTCTCCAACCTGGACTCGAAAGAGATTATAGACAAGATCAAGAACGCCGGCATCGTGGGCCTGGGCGGAGCTTGCTTCCCCACTCACGTCAAACTGATGCCGCCTCCGGGCAAGAAAGCCGAAGTGCTGATTGTCAATGGCGTAGAGTGCGAACCTTATCTGACCTGCGACCACCAGCTCATGCTGGAACGCGGCGAGCAAATCATGATAGGTATCGAGCTGGTGATGAAAGCGCTGGGCATCAACCGCGCCATCATCGGTATTGAGAACAACAAACCCGACGCTATTGCACACATGCAGAAACTCGCAGCAGAAGTGCCGGGAGTAGAAGTACAGCCGCTCAAACTGCGTTACCCGCAGGGCGGTGAGAAACAGCTCATCGACGCCTGCATCGGACGCCAGGTTCCCAGCGGAGCCCTGCCTATCGAAGTAGGAGCCGTAGTGGACAACGTGGCTACGCTGTTCGCCGTATATGAGGCTGTACAGAAAAACAAACCGCTCATCTCGCGCGTCATGACCGTAACCGGCAAGGACGTCAAGAACCCCGGCAACTACGAGGTACGCTTCGGCACGCCTCTTGCCGACGTGCTGGAGATGGCCGGCGGTGTACCCGAATCAACGGGCAAGATCATCGGAGGCGGTCCGATGATGGGACGCGCTATGCAGAACATCGACATGCCCTGCAACAAACGTATGAGTGGCGCCCTGCTCATGACCGAAGCCGAGAGCAAACGCGTTGACCCGAGTCCGTGTATCCGTTGCGCCAAGTGCGTCAGCGCATGCCCGATGGGACTGGAACCCTACTTGTTGGCCAAACTGTCGGCTGCCCAGAACTGGGAGGCCATGGAGAAGCTGAACATCATGGACTGCATCGACTGCGGTTGCTGTCTGTTCACCTGCCCCAGCCACCGTCCGCTGTTGGACTACATCCGTTTGGGCAAAGGCAAAGTGGGCGGCATCATCCGAGCACGCCAAATGGCCGCACAGGCTGCTGCAGCCAAATAAAATAGAGTCACAGTTGGACTAATTTAGAATTAAAAATTGAATAAGATATGAACTTGATTGTTTCTCCTGCACCCCACGTCCATAGCGGCGACTCGGTGCGAAAGAACATGCTGGACGTGATCCTCGCTCTGTGTCCCGCCTTCATCATCTCGCTGGTGGCGTTTGGCTGGGGTGCGCTGATTACGACAGCCGTTTCGGTAGTCAGCTGCGTATGCTTTGAGTGGCTGATTGCCAAATATATCATGAAGCAGCAGCCCACTATCGGCGACTTGTCTGCCGTACTCACAGGTCTGCTGCTGGCATTCAACTTGCCGAGCAACCTGCCTATCTGGATTATCATCATAGGCGCACTGGTGGCTATCGGCGTAGGCAAGATGAGCTTCGGCGGTCTGGGACAGAACCCCTTCAACCCCGCTTTGGTTGGCCGTGTATTCCTGCTTATCTCTTTCCCCGCTCAGATGACCACCTGGCCCAAACCGATGGGCTTCAGCGGAAGTTATCTGGATGCTGAAACGGCAGCCACTCCCCTCTCGATGATGAAAGAGGGCGGCTACACTGCTCACGACCTGATGACCGCTTTCCTCGGTCTCGGCGGTGACGGCATCGGCGGCTCGCTGGGTGAGATCTCGGCAATAGCACTGATTCTGGGCGGTATCTACCTGCTCTGCAGAAAGACCATCACATGGCATATACCTGTCAGCATCATCGTCACAGTGGCAGCCTTCACCGGCATTCTCTACGCTTGCGGCATTGGCGCTGACCCGCTGACGCACCTCGTAACAGGTGGTCTGATGCTCGGCGCCATCTTCATGGCTACCGACTACGTCACCAGCCCGATGACGCACCTCGGACAGATCATCTACGGTATAGGCATCGGTCTCATCGTGGTGATTATCCGTACCTGGGGCTCCTACCCCGAAGGTATGTCGTTCGCCATCCTGATTATGAATGCGGCTACGCCACTCCTGAACATGTACATTCACCCCAAACGTTTCGGCGAACCCAAAGCCGAAGCTAAAAAGTAAGGAGGACACGACTATGGCAAAACTGAAATCAAGTTTGACAAACATGCTGCTCTCGCTGACGCTGATTGCGCTCGTAGCAGCCGGACTTCTGGCCGCAGTATACAACGTGACCAAAGATCCGATAGAGTTGGCTAAAGCCACCAAACAGGCCGAGGCCAAGATGGCCGTACTGCCTCACACGCAAGGTGAAGTACTGATTAAGGAAGGTGAGCAGGTGGACGGCGTGTCTATCTACAAAGCTTACGCAGGCGACGAACTGCTTGGCGCTGCTGTCGAGACGCAGGAAAACGGCTTCGGCGGCACCTTCAAAATCATGGTGGGCTTCGACAAGAACGGAGCCATCACCGGCTATCAGGTGCTGGAGCACCAGGAAACGCCGGGCTTGGGCTCGAAGATGGACGAATGGTTTAAGACCGACAAGAACCGCCAGAACGTAATTGGCCTCAATCCGGGGCAATGCAACCTGACGGTCAGCAAGGACGGCGGCGACGTGGACGCTATCACGGCTGCCACTATCTCCTCGCGCGCGTTCCTTTTGTCTATTACGAAAGCCTACAACGCCTATATGAGCAACAAACTGGAGGCTGTCAGCGGCGCAACCACGCTTAGCGCAGCCGAAAACGAGAACAACGAAAACAAGGAGGACTAAACTATGGCAAACAAAGCATTTTCGACATTCACCAATGGTTTACTCAAGGAGAATCCTACCATTGTATTGGTGCTGGGTATGTGTCCAACGCTGGCCACTACCAGTTCCGCCCTCAACGGCATGTCTATGGGTCTTGCCACGACGTTTGTGCTCCTGTGCTCAAACATCGTCATCTCCCTTCTCAAGAACCTCATCCCGGACAAAGTGCGTATCCCCGCGTTCATCGTGGTTATCGCTACGTTCGTGACTATCGTTCAACTGTGCATGCAGGCTTATCTGCCCGCACTGAACGAGAGCCTGGGATTGTTTATCCCGCTGATTGTGGTCAACTGTATCGTACTGGGCCGCGCCGAGGCGTTTGCCGCCAAGAACAGCGTAGGTCTGAGCGCTCTGGACGGTCTGGGCATGGGTCTGGGCTTTACCCTCTCGCTGACGGTGCTGGGTGTTATCCGTGAGCTGCTGGGCACCGGCAAGGTGTTTGGCGCAACGCTCTTCCCCGACAGCTACGGCGCACTGGTCTTTGTGCTCGCTCCGGGCGCATTCATCGCTCTGGCATACATGATGGCATTGGCCGGCAAACTCACGAAGTAATAAATTGTAAATTGTAAATTGTAAAATCGTAAATAATATTATGGTTTACTTTCTGATATTCGTTAGCGCTATATTCGTAAACAACGTAGTATTGTCGCAGTTCCTCGGAATCTGCCCGTTCCTGGGTGTTTCCAAAAAGATAGACACCGCCCTGGGTATGGGTGCCGCCGTGACCTTCGTGCTCACACTGGCCACCATCATCACCTACTTGCTGCAGATGTTGTTGGACAAGTTCGGACTGGGTTTCCTCCAGACCATCCTGTTCATCCTCGTCATCGCCGCATTGGTGCAGATGATAGAGATTATCCTCAAGAAAATCAGCCCGTCGCTCTATCAGGCGTTGGGTGTGTTCCTGCCGCTTATCACCACTAACTGCTGCATCCTGGGTGTGGCTATTCTGGTGGCCAACAGCACATACAAACTGCCAGCAGGTGCCAGCTACGGCCTGGGAACAGGCACATGGTTCGCGTTCTGCACCGCCATCGGTTTTGCCCTGGCACTGGTGCTCTTCGCCGGCATTCGCGAGCAACTGGAACTCTCCGACACGCCTAAAGCCATGAAAGGCACGCCTATCGCCCTGCTGACCGCAGGTTTGTTGGCCATGGCTTTCATGGGCTTCTCGGGAGTCGTATAATGGTTAAGGGTTAAAGGTTAAAGGTTAAGGGTTAAAGGTTAGTGATGATAACCCCAGTACAAATAGACGCGGTTGCAAAGCTTATTCCGGGCAAAGAGCATGTGGTCATTCTGACTCACCTCTCTCCGGATGGCGACGCCATGGGTTCGGCTCTCGGGCTGAAACTATGGCTGCGCGACTGCGGCTGCGCTGATGTACAGGTGATCGTTCCGAACTTGTACCCTGACTTCCTTGCCTGGCTGCCAACCGCCGGGGAGATTATCATCTACGGAACTCATAAAGATGCAGCAGAGCAGGCGGTACACAACGCCGACCTGCTCTTCTGCGTAGATTTCAACGAACCTAAACGTATAGGCGATGCAGCCGAATTGTTGGGGCAGACCCACTGTCCCAAGGTACTGATTGACCATCACCTCAACCCTGATCACGTTGACCATCACCTCAACCCTGATCACGCGATGGTGGATATCGTCATCTCCTACCCCGAAGCCCCCGCCGCCTGCTACCTCGTTCTCGAGCTCATCAATGGAATTAATGAGGTCAAAGGTCCACGCGAAGCGATCGTACCCCTTGAGGGTAAAGAAGGGTCAAAGGTCAACTGTCCACGCGAAGCGATCGTACGAGCTTCAGCGAGTAAAGAACTGTCAGCAGATGCGGCGACGTGTCTCTACTGCGGCCTGATCTCTACTGCGGCCTGATGACCGACACAGGCAATTTTGCCTTCAATTCCAACAACCCCGTGCTGTATGAGATGATAGCCGAACTCCTGCGCGCGGGCATCAACAAAGACTGCATCTTCGACAACGTCTTCAATCAGTACACCTCCAACCGCATGGAACTGATGGGATACTGTCTGTTCCGCAAGATGAAGATCTACAAGAAATACCACACGGCGCTCATCACGCTCTCCTCGTCTGAGCTGCGCCGCTTCGGCTACCAGAAAGGCGACACCGAGGGGTTTGTCAACCTGCCGCTGCAAATCTCGGACGTCTATTATTCCGTCTTCATGCGCGAAGACAGCGACCGCATCAAACTATCTTTCCGCTCACAGGGCGACAGGCCGGTCAATATCCTGGCCCATGACATCTTCAATGGCGGCGGACACATGAACGCAGCCGGTGGCGAGAGTTTTGGGACCCTCGACAACACCGTCAAGACGTTTGAAGACCATTTCAGGGATTATTTCAACAAGTGATTACTGTTGCTTCAGGTACTGATGCAGTGCCTGCATTGTCGGGAACGTGACATCCGCGCCTGCCGCAAGGAGGTCCGCCTCAGTCAGTATGCCCGTATTCACGCCCGCCACAAACAGCCCGGCTCCTTTGCCGGCCTGCACTCCCAACGGCGCGTTTTCCACTACACAACACTCGTGCTTCTCCAGCGTCGGATCGGCAGCTTTGGCCTTGGCATAGGCTATCAGATACGGTTCGGGGTCCGGCTTGCCGTGGGTGTAGTCGAATGCCGTGACCATACGCTCGCGCGCAAAGATCCCGGGCAGTTCCACATTGATCTCGTCCAGCAACGTGCGCATGCCGGAACCGGTGACAAGAAAAATCTGCGGCTTGGAGGGCTGTTCGTGCAACCAATACAACAAGTCGCTTATGCCGTCCATGAGCGGCGCTTTGCCGTGCGAATAGAACAGGTCTTTTTTCTCCTGATAGATGGCTTTCCACTCTTCTTCGGTAGGATAACACCCGCGGGCGCGAAGATAACACTCCTCGATAACCGACTGACCTGTTCGGCCTTCCTGCAGATAGCAGTCACGCGCAGTAAAGGGCAGCCCGTGCTTGGCCATTACCACTTCCCACGCATGGGCATGTACGGGCATGGAGTTGAACACCACGCCATCCATGTCGAAGAAAAAAGCCTTAAACAATTGACGATTTGACCACATTTATGATTGTACCCCTCTCGGGGTAAAGAAGTTATTGACGATTCAGCAAATGATTGATTTATTTATTCTCCCAGGTGTTGTACGGGTGCGCGGAGATGTAGGCGTTATAGTATCTGGGATCGCCGGTCACTTCTTTGCCCAGCCATTCGGGCAACGTGAACTCGTAGTCCTCTGCCGGGAGTTCTATCTCGGCAAACACCAGCCCCTCGTTGTCGCCGTGGAACACATCCACTTCCACTTTCAACTCACCCAACGGCACGATGTACCGTGTCTTCTCTACGCGCCCGGGGCGACAGAGCAGGAACAGCTCTTCGGCATCAGCTTTCAGAATCTGTTCCTCCCATTCGAACCGACTCACGCCGTTGCCGTGCCCTTTGATGGTCAGCACGCCTTTGTCGTCCCACACCCTCACGCGCACGGTACGCTCGCCGTCAGCGCACAGGTAACCCTGTTTGACCTCGTGTTGCTCCGTTGCCAGGCTGAAGAAGATGTCGCTCTTAACCAGATACTTACGTTCAATCTCTACGTTGTGCATTATCGTTTGCGTTGTGCCGCTTGGTTGACCAAGTAGGCGATGTTCATATATTGTACGCCGGAGTGCGTTGTCAGGCCTATCTCGCAAGTACGCGAGTTGGAGAAACCGACGGTCACGCCCTCTTTCTCTATCGTGTCGTGCAGTTTGCGTAGCGCCCACCGGTTCAGTTCGGGGTCGGTGAAACCCTTGTCTCCGGCGAAGGCGCAACAGCCTACTCCTTCGGGCAGCAC
>ONXE01000133.1 GCA_900321775.1 uncultured Bacteroidales bacterium | reverse complement strand
ATCACCTCTTTCCACAACTCGCGTTTGTTCCGAATCTCGGGATAATCCTCTGCTACTCGCAGGAAAAGTTGCTTCTGCAAAGCAAAATTGGCTTCAGGAGAGTCGGTGAACAATGTGTCCAACCATAGCGTCACATCTATCTCCCAGTTGTAATCCACCGACCTAAGCGATGCGTCTACAAACCGAAAACCGTACAATTCGCGTTCGTTCCTCAGTCTAACAATCTCCAGGATATCTCCGTTGGCCAAAAAAGGTAGATTATCGTACTGCTCGGACCAAAAATAGTTGTTCTTCGTCACCATGATTCGGTCTCCTTGAGCAATGTTTTCTTCCCGCCAAAGTATCTGATTACGAACGCCTTGATTGTACAGGTTGGTGCGCAGGTTGGTGCGCGTAATCAAAATCGTATCCTCCAATCCTACATCGTCGTAGGCCTCCTCCAGAGTCTGCAAAAAATCGTCCCTCTCATACAGCGAACGAATGTCTGAAAAGCCCTCTGTACGAATCTCCGGCATCAGGTTCACCTGCCCCGAACTGAGTTGGTCGCGTATCTTTGTCGCGTTGAACAATATCCCCGAATCCAATGCCTGTCGAGCCACTTCCATCAGTGTGTGCTCGCTGACGTTTAGCCCGTATCCTCTCAGAAAAGCTACGTTTAGCGCGGGCGAGTCGGATTGTCCTACCGGAGGTAACTGCGCATCGTCGCCCAACAATAGCAGACTGCAGTTCTGCCCGCTGAAAACAAACCGAATCAGGTCGTCTAACAGTTGTCCGCTACCAAAGGGACTTATGTGATCGGTCTGATTGGCCAACATCGAAGCCTCGTCCACTATGAACAGGGTGTTTTGCTGCATGTTTGCTGCCAAGCCGAACTCCTCCGAGCCCAACTGCCGCTGGCGGTAGATGCGTTTGTGAATTGTATATGCAGGAAAACCCGAATAAGCCGCCAGTACCTTGGCCGCACGACCTGTAGGAGCCAGCAGACAGAACGGTTGCTTCAGTTTGTCCATCGCTCGCACCAGCGCAGACACCATACTCGTCTTGCCCGTGCCCGCATAACCTCTGAGGACAAAAGCACTTTCTGGCGCACGACAGGCAATAAACCTGCCGAGTTTCGCAAGCAACAACTCCTGTCCCTGATTGGGAGCAAAAGGTAGTTCTTTCCTAATCTGTGCTATGATATAGTCTTCTAACATGGTGAACACGAAAAAAGGGAAGCGATCTACATCGCACCGCTACAACCTATTACCCTTGCTTCGGTCAAGACCTGGGGGAATTCACAGGGAGCTGGTCGTGTAGGACTTCCCTAACTTTCTGAATTGGACTGCAAAGTTACTGCTTTTTTTTGAATTGACCAAATAAAAACGCAAAAAAATGCATTTTTCACCCGAAATTAGTCGTTTTTCTGCACCGGAAGTCCCAAAACAGTATATTTGATGCCATTTTTCAGTATCATCAATTGCCCGTTCTCAACACGTTTTTGTACGCGTTCGTCTGCGTTCAGCAGCTCTTTCAGGCTCAGCCGTTCCCCGCTATAAGCAAACCATGCATCCGGTATTCCGTAGCCTCGTTGGTCTTCGTGAAGCGGGTAGAGGGAGCTGCTCTGCATGATCAGGTCGCGCAGTTCCATACTCGTCAGGTTGGGCAGTGCCTGCCAAAGACAAGCCGCCATCCCTGCCGTAGCGGGTGCCGCAAACGACGTACCGTTGGCCACACCCACTGCGCCCACGTAATTGCCCTGCTCGTCCTGTTCTGCAGGTTTGTACACCGTAGCTCCCCAGCCGGAAGCGCTCGTCTCGGGTTTGAGTCGGCCGTCCGACGTGGGACCGTAGCTGCTGAACGGTGCCACGCTGTCGTTGTCGTTCACGTTCACCGCTCCCACCGTCAGAATACTGTCCGCGTCCGCCGGCGACGCGATGTAATGCCAGGGCCTTTCGCCGTCATTGCCTGCCGCCACCACCACGAGCCGGCCCTTGCGCACCAACTCGGTCGCGGCACGCGAGGCGGGACTCGCCCTACCGTCCATGTCAGCATAGGTGAAATTCAGCGGATTGGGCTGACCGTCAATGTCGTCGAATCGGCTGTAACCCAGCGAAACGGTCACGATGTCCACGTCGAGTGAGTCCGCCAGACGGAACGCGCGAGCCAGACGCTCCACCTCGCCGTAGTACTCGGCGTAGATGTCCTCCGATTTGATGAGGTAAAACGAAGCTTTCGGTGCAGTGCCGACGAACCCGCCTTCTGTCGTATCTTGATAGAGCATCGTGCTCAGCACCATCGTTCCGTGCACATTCACCGAATCATTGAACATCCCGAACGAATCCACCGCCAGACTGTCACCCTTCAGCATGTTGTACACGCCCAGTATCTGGTCCTGCGGAAAGACCGTCGGGTCGTTGGCGCGGAAGAAACCGCCGTCGATAACGGCAATCTTCATGCCCTGGCCCTGATAACCCGCTTGATGCAACGGCGTCAGGTTGAACAGCAGCAATATGAGTCCTAACAAATTCATTTTCTTTTATTTAATAGTACAACATTCTCTACGTGTTGGGTATGCGGGAACATATCCACCGGCTGAACAGCCTTAACCTCGTACTCCGCGTCAAGCAGCTGCAAATCACGTGCTTGTGTGGCAGGATTGCAACTTACATACACAATGCGCTCCGGCGAGGCAAACAGTATCGTTTTCACCACATCTTCGTCCATGCCGGCGCGGGGTGGGTCTGTGATAATCACATTCGGCCTTCCGTACTGCGCGATAAACGCCTCATTCAGTACTTTCCTCATGTCGCCGGCAAAGAACAGCGTGTTCTCAATGCCGTTGAACGCCGCATTGATTTTCGCGTCCTCGATTGCCTCCGGAACGTACTCAATACCAATGACTTGTCTGGCTTGAGCCGCCACAAACTGCGCGATGGTTCCCGTACCCGTGTACAGGTCATATACCAGTTCGCTGCCCGTCATCCCCGCGTACGCGCGCACTACCTTATATAATTCATATGCCTGGTCGGTGTTGGTCTGGTAAAACGATTTCGGCCCGACTTTGAAGTGCAGATTCTCCATCGTCTCGATGATATGGTCGTTCCCGAAATACGTGTGTACCTCTAGATCGCCAATCGTGTCGTTAAACTTCTCGTTCAGTACCCACAGCAGAGCAGTTATTTCCGGGAAAGCCTCATGAACCGCTTTCAACAAAGCTTCGCGCTCCTCTGGACGGTCCTCCGCAAAGGCGATAGTAACCATTATTTCATCTTGCTCGTTGCTGCGAAGAATCAGCGAACGCATAAAACCGCTGTGTTCGCGCTCATTGTAGAAGGTCAGACCATGCTCGCGGCCATACTCTCTCAGGAAATTCCGGATTCGATTGTTGATGTCTGGCATGAGGAAACATTCTTCTATATCCAGCACCTTGTCAAAACTGCTCGGAGCATGAAAGCCCAACGCGTAACTCTTGTCCACATTCTCCAAACCGCCGGCTTCGCGGATAGCGTCCCACGACAGCCATTTCTTGTCTGAGAAACTGAATTCCAGTTTGTTCCGATACTCGTACTCATGCTTCGAACCAAGAATAGGACTAATCTCGGGCAGCGCCACTTTGCCGATGCGTGTCAGGTTGTCAACCACCTGCTGTTGCTTGTAGCGCAATTGTTCCGCGTAGGGTAGGATCTGCCATTTGCAACCTCCGCATTCGCCGAAATGCTTGCAGCGTGCTTCACAACGCATAGAAGATGGCTTTTTCACCTTCTCTACACGTGCCTCCATGAACGAGTGCTTCTTTCGGGTAATCTGCAAATCTACCACGTCTCCGGGCACGCAAAACGGCACAAACACCACACAGTCATCTATGCGGCACAGCGCCTTGCCCTCGGCTGCAACGCCCGTAATCTCTATGTCCTCCAGCAACGGGAGCGGTTTCTTTTTACTCATTTTGTTAACCACATAATAGCGTTTTCGTAGAACGGCTCAAACTGCTCTAGACTCTCCAAAGGGAAGCTATAAATCAGTTGTTTATGGCCGTTTTCTTCGTATTGTACACCTGCGCCCAAGCCGCTGTCGTCATAGCGAACGCACGTCTTGGCATTTTTGCCTGCAGGACGGATGGCGTCGGGGTTTTCCGTCGGCAGAATAGTCGGATTCTGCTCCATTACCAACGAAAACTCTTTGCCGGAAATCTGTTGTCCCGGAAGGGCTACTCTTACCTTGCCGTTCCTCGTGGCATGATGCGTGCGGTATTCATAATGAAGCACTTGGCGCGTAAATGCCGTGTCTGCCTTGCAGCGCATGTCCGAACCTATATATGCGCCAGAGCAGAGTAGGTTGCCTTGGTAAACTCGCAACGCGGCCTGCAGTTCCGGCGTAAACGTCTTAAAATCAGTCGTAATCTTCTGCACGCCCAGACTTGTCTCTTTCTGCTTGCCCATAATCAGGTCCACTACCTCATACCGTGCAAGCATCAAACTGTCAACGGCTCCCGCTGCACAACTGCAGTACGAATAGCCTAATTTCTCCAGCACTTTGCCATGCATCACCGGGTAGTCAAACGTGTTACCGGCCTCCGTTTCTTTGGCCTTATCCGCGTAGCACGCGCCAAAACCCTGGTCGTCGTCGCTCGTCCACTGATTGGCCTTCACGAAATCATATTCCGCGCCGATATAAATCACATCTTTCTTATACGCCACAGGATAACTCTCGGTTTGGAAACCGGCAAGCGAGTCGGTATTGGCTATAATGTCCGGCGCTCCTACACGATTGAAGCCGTTCACTATCAGCACCTTGCCTATCTCTTCCGGCGCTTTATAGACGCTCAGTACTTCGCTCGGGAACGATACACCGCCGGCATTGCCTGCCACCACCTTGAAATCGTAGCGTTTGCCTGTTTCGATGGGGAGGGCAAGATAGGTTCCGGCTTCGTATACGACCCGCCGCCCATTGTCCCAGTCGCCGTCATCCACACGGGTATAAACCACGTAGAAGTTTGGCTCGGCCGAGTCCTCCAGCGGGTCGGAAACGGGCATCCAGCTGAGCAGCGCGTTGCCGTCCTCTATCTCGGCGCTGAAGTTCTTCACCGGCAACGGTTGTACCAAATACGGTGTGCCGTATTGCTCGTGCAGGAAACGCAGCATGCCCTTATAGATTGCACGGCTGACCGTGAAACGGAAACGCGGATCCAAACCGTAACGCATGTCGGCAAAATTCTGGTGGCTTAACAGCTCAAGCAGCACCGCCGGCACTTTCGGTACGCGCGCCTCCGAATAACTGGAGTTGTGCAGCATCCGTCGTGTCCATTCGGGCGCATAGAGGGCGCGAACATCTTCCACAATCTGTGTCTGCATGTAGTCGCAGTAGTCGCGACTCTTGCTTTGACTCGCACCGTTCGGGTAAACAGTATCTTTGTCGTTGTCG
>ONXE01000004.1 GCA_900321775.1 uncultured Bacteroidales bacterium | reverse complement strand
CCTGTATCCCAACGAACGCGCTGCAGCCCTGCCTGCAGTACTGGCCGGATATGTGATGTTCCTCTTGGGCCTCGCGCTGAGTTACCTGCTGATCTTCCCCTTCACGTTCCGTTTCCTCGGCACATATCAGGTACAGGCAGGCATAGCCAACCTGATTTCGCTGGACTCGTATATTTCCACACTGCTTATCCTCAGCCTGATGATGGGGGTGTTCTTCGAGTTGCCCGTGTTGTGTTGGCTCTTGGCCAAACTGGGACTGCTCACCTCTGCGCCAATGCGGCACTACCGCAGACATGCCGTTGTGGCTATCGTCATCTTGGCCGCTCTCATCACACCCACTGGTGATATCTTCACCCTCAGTCTTGTCAGTTTGCCCATTTATGTACTCTATGAAGTGGGAATTTGTGTGGTAAAACGCGTAGAAAAGCAAAAAATGACATAAAAAATGCATTTTTTTGCCAAAAAGTTTGCGTATGTCAGAAAAAAGCAGTAATTTTGCAGGCCTTTTCGCGGAACGCATCCGATTAGAGTGGCAAAACGCGCTGATTTCGGATGACAAAACGCAAAAAAAATGGGGCCCCCGACGCAAACCAACGAAGTGTTTGTGGTGGGGAGGAGCGAGGCACAAGTCGCCCCAAAGAAGCTGGAGCGAAGACGGAAGTTTCTTTCTTTTGCGACCTTGTTGCCGAAGCGATGTCTAATGGTATAAAGGCTATTACGTCAGATTTTGGTTCTGAAGATCTTGGTTCGATTCCAGGTTAGACAACTACTCTCATGGCAATGCCTCTGAGTATGTGTGATGGGATATTTAATATTAAGTAACACGTTAGAATGAAAACATTTGAACTCTCCGGCCAAATCCGCAAGGACTTTGGCAAGAAAGCAGCCAAAGAGCTGCGCAAGCAGGACCTCGTACCCTGCAACCTGTACGGCAATGGCGACAATATTACCTTCACGGTAAATGTGGCTGACGTACGCAAATTGATTTACACCCCCGACACAATGGTAGTGGAGCTCACTATCGACGGTAAGAAACACAACGCAGTCGTTAAAGAGCTGCAGTTCCACCCCGTTAAGGAGCAACTCCTGCACATTGATTTCCTCGAGGTGACCGACAAGAAGCCTGTAACGGTGGAGATTCCCGTTCAGCTCACTGGTCACGCTGAAGGTGTGAAAGCCGGTGGTAAACTGTCTCTCGAAGTTCGCAAACTCAAGGTTTCGGCTATTTATACCGACCTGCCCGACCGCGTCGTAGTCGACGTGACCACGTTGGGACTTGGCAAGCGCATTCAGGTCAGCGACCTCAAGTTCGACAAGTATGAGATCGTTAACGTAAAAGACCTGGTTGTAGCACAGGTGAAAGCCACTCGCGCTTCGAAGCAACAAGAGGAGGCTTAATCCAGCCTACAAAGAAACAGAAAGGACGGGGTTTTCTCGTCCTTTCGATTTTAAGAATCATTTCTAAGACATGAAATACTTAATCGTGGGGCTGGGGAACATTGGCGACGAATACGCCAACACTCGGCACAACATCGGCTTCAAAATCATCGACGCGTTCGCACAGAGCGCCGATGTGCAATGGGAGGACAAACGCTACGGATTTGTAGGCAGATGTCGTGTCAAGAACGCCGAACTGGTCTTGCTCAAACCCTCCACGTTTATGAATCTCAGCGGTATGGCCGTCCGCTACTGGCTACTCAAAGAGAACATCCCATTGGAAAACCTACTGGTGATGGTGGACGACCTCAACCTGCCGTTCGGAACTATTCGCATGCGCAAGGCGGGCTCCGATGGCGGGCACAACGGACTGAAGAACATCGAGCAATGTCTCTGTACCCCTAATTACTGCCGCCTTCGTTTCGGAATAGGCAACGATTTTGCACATGGCGTACAAATCAGTTTTGTCTTGGGCGAATGGACTGCAGAAGAGGCGCAGGCGCTGCCCGACAGAATGAAAGTAACCAACGAAATCATACGCTCCTTCTGTCTGCAAGGCATCGAGCGAACCATGAATCAATATAATGGAAAATAACATGCAATACCTTCGTCGTTTTTGGCACCATCCGTGGACGACTGCTGCTTGTAACGTCGCATTGGTGATGTTTTTCTATTCACTGATGCGCTTGTTCCTCTATTTCTTCTTCCCGCATCTGTTCTTGGGGACGGAAACAAGTCATTTCATTGAGATGTTTCTTGGAGGTCTGCGTTTCGACCTGACGGCTGTACTCTACTTGTCATCGGCTTATCTGCTACTGGTACTGCTCCCGCTGCCCGAGCATGTGCGCAACAACTCTGCTTACCAGATTATCGAGAAGTTGCTGTTCTACATACCCAATGCTCTGGGCATTATCATCAACTGTATGGACATGCCATACATCTCCTTCACGAGCAGGCGAACCACATTTTCTGTGTTCAAGGAGTTTGCCAACGACGACAATATCAAGTCTATCATCATGGAAGGCATGGGTGACTATTGGTTCGTGACTGTTTTCGGCGTCGCGATGCTCATAGCCTTGTGGGCGTGGTATCGCCGACCCCTGTTGCCTATTGCCCTCAACCGCAAAAAATACTATATCTGCGAGACGGCGTTTCTGCTCATCTCCGTCTATTTCATCGTCATAGGTATCCGTGGCGGTTTCGGCCGCTGGACACGACCCCTGACTATCTCCAACGCCATGCAGTATGTGAATAGTCCACGCGAGACCGTGCTGGTGCTTAACACACCTTTCACGCTCATGATGTCTGCCGAGAGAACCACTTTCGAGGACCCGCAGTATTTCCAGCGGGGACAACTCGGTTTCATCTGCTCGCCTATACACGACCCCGGCTATGATAAGATACATTTCATGCCCTCTAAACCCAATGTGGTGATTCTCATTCTGGAGAGTTTTGCTACGGAGCACATAGGCTTCTACAACCACGACCTGGACGGTGGCACCTATCAGGGGTTCACGCCTAATCTGGACTCTATTCTGGCTCGTTCTGTCACCTTTGAGCATTCCTTCGCTGCAGGACGTAAGTCCATCGACGCCATGCCGTCGGTACTCTCCAGTATTCCGATGTTCATCGAGCCGTACGTCACCACGCAGTACTCCACAAACACCGTCTCTTCCATTGCCGAAGTGCTCAAGTTCTATGGGTATCAGTCTGCCTTCTTCCACGGCGCACCCAACGGCAGTATGGGATTCCAGGCCTATGCTCGAAGCGCAGGTTTCGACAGTTACTACGGCATGAACGAGTATAGTGCCGACCCCAGTACCGACTATTTTGCCTTCGATGGCACGTGGGCTATTTGGGATGAGGAGTTCCTGCAGTATTACTGCCGAAAGATGAGCCAACTGCGCGAACCTTTCATCACGTCCGTCTTTACAGCTTCCAGCCACCATCCGTTCCGTGTGCCTAAGCGCTACGAAGGGCAGTTCCCCGAAGGACCCGAACCGCTGTGCCGTTGCATCGCCTATTCCGACCACGCTTTGGGCGAGTTTTTCCGCGAGGCTGCCAAACAGCCCTGGTTCGACAATACGCTGTTTGTTATCACGGCGGATCATACTAGTCAGCTCTACCATCCCGAATATACCAACGAAGAGGGACTCTTCCGCGTGCCGATTGCGTTCTACATGCCTTCCCTCCTCAAGCCGCGCTACGATCACACGCAGGTGGTTTCACAGGTGGATATCATGCCTTCAGTGCTCGATTTCTTGGGCGTTGAGGAAACCTATTTCGCCTTCGGACAAAACGCGCTCACGGCCCCGAAACACGACAACTACGCCATCTGTTACAACTATCCCAACTACCAGATCATGGGCCTCAACGGCATGCTGCTGTTCGATGGCGAGAACATCAACAAATCTTCGGGAACCCTCACTGGAACTGAGCAAAAACAGATGGTGCGTTATCTCAAAGGCTACTTGCAGCAGTATTTCTCCCGCATGATAGAAGATCACCTCACTGTGGACGAGAGGGATAAGTAATATGGAAGAAAGAGTCGATAAATACCTCTTCGCAATGCGCATCTACAAGACACGTTCCATTGCCGCCGATGCCTGCAAAAACGGACGTGTCAAGATGAATGGAGCGGAACTCAAACCGTCCCGCACCTTCCATGTGGGCGATGTGTTCACCGTGCGCAAAGGCCCCGTCACGTACACCTACAAAATACTGGCCCTTTCGGGCAACCGACTCGGAGCCAAACTGGTGCCCGAGTACATGCAGGACATCACTACCCCCGAACAACTCCAGGTTCTTGAACTCGCACGCCTGGCGGCGCAGTCGGGTAGAGACCGCGGAACTGGACGTCCCACCAAGAAAGACCGTCGCGACATCGAGACGTTCATCTCCGACTTCGACGACTTCGACCTCGATGACGACTTCGAAACCCCATAAGACCAATCGTCCTATAGCCCTATAAGACCAATAATTTCCATTATGATTTCGAAAAAAGACAATATAGCAGAATACATTCTCCAAACATGGCAGATGGAGGACCTCGTTCGTGCTTTTCAGAACGACGAGGCGCTTGAACAGAACGCTTATCTGCGCGACCTGAAAGATATGATGCGCGCTGAGGGAGTCCTGGAACGTGGGCATGTGCAGTTGGCTCAAATAGCCGTCAGTGAAATGGACGAACTGCATAGCCGACTCTACGACGAAGAGGCTACCTATCGCGCCGCCTGGCTGCAACTGCTTCCGTCAATCAACATCCTCAAGGCAAAAACCGATGACCCTACGCAGTCCGATATGCAGATGTGCCTCACTTTCCTCTACGAGATTATGCTGCTGCGTCTCCAGAAAAAACCGATCTCGCCCGAGACAACGGCCGTACAAGAGAGCGTCAGCCGACTTCTCTCTGTGCTGGCTGCCACCTACAAGGAACTCGCCGAGAACACCGAACTTCTGGACGAATAATTGGCTTTAGCCAATAATTCTCATAGTCCTATAAGCCCCATCAACCATTAACCATTAACCCGGAGCGTCCTCCCGACGGAACGGGAGGAGCGGCCTCCGCATAGAAGGGTCCTAACCATTAACCATAAAATGACTCTCCAACAAAAATATAACTTCGTCCTCAGCCGGCTCGCTGCTGTGATGCCCGATCCGCAGTCCGAACTTCGCTACGACAACCCCTTTCAGTTGCTCGTGGCGGTGATGCTCTCGGCGCAATGTACCGACAAGCGCGTTAACATGGTCACACCGGCACTTTTCGAGGCCTATCCTACACCGGAACGAATGGCCGAGGCCTCTGTGGACGAGATCCTCACCTTCGTCCGTTCTGTCTCTTATCCCAACTCCAAAGCAGCGCATCTCAAGGCCATGGCACAGCAACTCGTCTCTGACTTCGGCGGATGCGTGCCGGACACGGTCGAGACGCTCACCACACTACCCGGCGTAGGACGCAAGACCGCCAACGTTGTCTGCGCCGTCATCTGGAATCGCCCTACTATGGCTGTGGACACGCATATCTTCCGAGTATCCGAGCGAATCGGGCTCACTACAAACAGCAAGAACCCGCTCCAAACCGAGCGGGCCCTTGTTCGATATATCCCCGAGGAACTCATCCCCAAGGCACACCATTGGTTGCTGCTTCACGGACGCTATGTCTGCACCGCACGCAATCCCAAATGTGCTGACTGCGGAATACGTTCCGTCTGCCGGTATTACAAAAACCTTGCTTATTAACCCAGCCGCTTGAACTGACACGTGAAGTGGCGCATCAATTCCGCCTCCCACGTGATCTCCAAGCCACGACGTATGCTGTCACGACGGTCATACACGTTCTTCAGCGCGGCCGCAATCACATCCATGTGGTTGTTGGTATAGACGCGTCGAGGAATGCACAGTCTGACAAAATCCAGCCCGCCGAAACGGTTCTCGCGGGTCACGGGATCGCGGTCGGCCAGCACGTAACCTATCTCACACGCGCGGATGCCCGCCTCCAGATATAGTTCGCACGTCAGCGTCTGTGCGGGAAACTCCTCCTTCGGTATATTCGTCAGTACCTTGTCTGCATCCACAAAGATAGCGTGACCGCCTGCAGGACGCTGGTACGGAATGCCGTATTCGTCCAGTTTGCTTGCCAGATAATGAACCTGTTTGATGCGCGTCTCCACCATCTCAAACTCGCAGTTCTCCTCCAGTCCCACTGCCAACGCTTCCATGTCACGACCGTTCATGCCGCCATAGGTCAGAAAGCCCTCAAAGGGGATGCAGAACAACTTCGCACCTTCATACCAATCCTCACGCTTCGTGGCAATGAAACCGCCCATGTTAACCAGCGCGTCTTTCTTCGCACTCATAGTCATACAATCGGCGTAACTGAACATTTCGCGCACAATCTCACGGATAGTCTTGTCGGCATAACCCGCCTCGCGTGTCTTGATGAAATAGGCGTTCTCCACAAACCGTGCCGAATCGATGTTCACCGGCACGCCGTATTTGTGACACAATGCGCACGTCTCACGGATGTTCTGCATGCTTACTGGCTGGCCGCCTACGGTGTTGTTCGTCACCGTTAACACCATGAACGGTACGTTGCCCGGATTCTCTTTCAACACTTTCTCCAGCAACTCCAGACTCACGTTGCCCTTGAATGGCAACTCCAACTGCGTGTCCTTGGCTTCCGGAATCGTCACGTCCACCGCAAAGGCTTTGCGGCTCTCGATATGCCCTTTCGTTGTGTCAAAATGTGCGTTGCCCGGAATCACCTGACCCGGTTTGACTAGATACGAGAACAGCACGTTCTCTGCCGCACGGCCCTGATGCGTCGGGATAACGTACGGAAAGCCCGTCAGGCTCGTAATTGTGTCTTTCATTCGGAAAAAACTGCGCGCACCGCCGTAGCTTTCGTCGCCTTGCATCATTGCCGCCCACTGACGGTCACTCATTGCACCTGTTCCCGAGTCTGTCAGCAGGTCGATATACACCTGCTCGCTCTTCAGCATAAACACGTTGTTGTGAGCTTCGCGAAGCCACACTTCACGCTCCTCACGACTCGACTTACGGATGGGTTCAACCATCTTGATTTTCCACGCTTCTGCAAATGGTAATTCCATGTCTTTTCTGTTATGGTAGTAAATTTCCTGCAAAGGTAATACTTTTTTTTGAATTGTGCAAGGAAAATCGTGAAAAATTGTATTTTTTACTCTTCTTTGTGAATTGTGGGCAGGTATGAGGAGGGTATGAGCCGGTTCGGTGATGTTAAGGTAATGTTAAGGTGATGTTAAGGTTCTAGTGGCCGGAATACTCGGAAAGAATGGAAATGCACTTTTCGTTCGAGAAATGCTCAAAACTGACTTAAAATGCGACACGAAAATGGCTGTTTTTGGAACTTTTTTGTAAAAAACTTGCATATGTCAAATTTATATTGTATCTTTGTGCCTGATTTCATATTTAGGGGTGGGGTCGGTAGTTCGTTTTATGATATATGAACTATATTTTAAAAAGTCAACAAAATTTATTTGAATATGGGTAACAGTACTGAGTTTGCGTTTCCTGTGAGTGAAGTTCACGGGAAGGTTGACAAGCAGAGTAACAAGTACCATCGGAAGCAGTATGGTAAGATGCGGACGGTGACGTTGAACAATCCACGGACGTCGGACAAGTGGACAGAGCATGAATGGGCGTTCAAGCGTCATTTTGCGGAAGTTCAGGCCGAGGCGGTGCGCATATACAACGATCCGGTGCTATATGCTCCGTATAAGGAGAAGTTTGAGAATCAGACGGCGGAAGGAAACCTTGTGCTGACAGGCAAGAAGAAGATTTACGTGAAGGCAGATTCGTTTGTATTTGCGTGTCTGATGAAGGAGCGTAAGGTGGAAGAATAGGCACAAGCAGTTAAGAGTATGTGCATTTTTTTACCCAATCTTTTGCATATATCAAAAAAAGTGTAACTTTGCATCACGAATTAGAAAACTAATACTATAGCATGGCTAAGAAAAGCGAAATAAAACCTGCCGAATTTGACAAAGAGTACTACGAATGGATTGCGGAACTGAGCCGCCGCTATCGTCAGTGTCAAATCAAGGCCGCCGTTAGGGTCAATAGCGAAATGCTACACTTCTACTGGTCGGTGGGCAAAGACATTGAAGAGCGGAAGTATGAAAATAAATACGGTTCCCATTTCTATGAGAACATGAGCCGCGACTTGACGCTGGCTTTGAACAATAGAAAAGGCCTTGCTCCCACCAGTTTGTGGTACGCAAAGAGTTTCTATTGTTTGTATGCTCCTCTTTTCGAAAATCTTCGGCAGGATGCCGAGAAATCAGAAGATGCAAATCTTCGGCAACTTGCCGAAAAATTTGAGGCGCTGTTCTCCATTCCGTGGACTCACCATCAAAAAATCATCGACAAAGTAAAGGGTGACAGCCAGAAAGCTCTGTTCTTTGTGCACAAGACGTTGGAGAACAATTGGGGACGTGGTGTCCTGATGAATTTTCTTTCCACCGACCTCTACGAACGCCAAGGGGCTGCACTAACCAATTTTGCCGCCACTCTGCCAAAAGTTGAGGGAGATTTGGCGCAAGACTATTTCAAAGACCCATATCGTTTTGAGTTTGCACAACTGAACGGAGAATATACGGAAAAAGAGTTGAAAGACGAACTGATGAGGAAGTTGTCACAGTTTCTGCTGGAGTTGGGCAAGGGGTTCTCATTCGTGGGACGCGAATACCGGATAACTGCCGGAGGAAAGGACAAATACATCGACTTGCTGTTCTATATCATTCCGCTCCACCGCTATTGCGTGATTGAAGTCAAGACCACCGAATTCGACTTTCAAGACATCGGGCAACTGGCAGGTTATACCGCTATGGTGGACGACCTGCTGAACACAGGTCAGGACAATCCGTCTATTGGCTTGCTGATCTGCAAGGAAAAGAACAATGTGCTTGCCCGATATGCTTTGTCGCGCGTGAATGTTCCAATTGGCATTTCCGAGTATGAACTTGCCCGTCAGCAACTTCCCAATGAACTACAGGACAAACTGCCCACAGAAGCAGAGATTGAGAAGAGACTCGCAAGCAAGTAATCAACTGCACCACAATCAGCGCATCCACTCGTTTCAAAATTTCTTCATTTTTCATGATCGTTTGTTGTTTTTCATTTGCTCCGCACATCCGGCCGGGAGCGTGACCTTTGGGCATAAAAAAAGCCCCGCCAGCGTCTAAACGCTAACGGGGCACAAAATTACAAAAAACCACTCACATGCACAAAACGATAGTTCCACCACACATCGTTCCACCTCCTGTTTGTATCATTACCGCACAGTTGGGAAACAGTTTCAAACGTTTGCGAAATTTTTTTTCTGCATTTTTTAAAAAAAATTTGGTAATATCAAAAATTATTCGTAACTTTGCAGCCGAATTGATAACGACAAACACAATAAGTTATCTGTCGAATAGACAATGAATAAAACTAAAAATATAGTATTATGAAAAAAATGATAGTAGAAAAGATTAGAGACTCTGACTTTGTCAAACTCCACTTGGACTTTGAACGTTATGTCCTCGTTCACAGCGACGCATTTGAAGCTATATTTAGCGAAAAAATGAAAGACGCTCAGAATCCTAACGAGTTAGAGGGTCTTGTTAAAATAATCCACAATGGTAAAACCATTTATCGTAAATGTATTGGCGGCGCTGTTACAAAAGATCATATACAGATGGGATATAGAACCAAGAGCGAGTTACAGGCTTCTATAGGCGATGCTATTGATGTAAAAAAAGCATGTTGGTTCTGCTACTTATGGCGTAACTCGGATTCTTATTATAAGTATCCGTTTAGAATTGCAGTTGTAGCTTTTATATTTGCTACTTTCACTTTTATATATGATATCGTTCAAATTGTGATATCGCTCTATAGTTAAAAGTAGTAACCATCTACAAAAACTACAGTCGAAATATAACGCTTTTCTATTCTATAACAGTCGTATAACAACGTAAAATACATCAATTTATGAAAAAGTACGTGTTTCTTCTTTTGTTTGTTTTGGCAAGCTTTCGCGTGTCTGCAGGTTACTATGTCATCAAAGATGGTATACGTTATTTTTTGGAGGCTGCTTTGAAAGCAGAGGTATTATATGATACGTCATATTTAAATCTTACAACCGCTTCTATCCCTTCCTCTGTCTATCACAATGGTGAACACTATACAGTGACGGAAATACGCTATGAGGCTTTCAAAGATTGCATCAATTTGGAATCCGTCACAATTCCTAATAGCGTCACATACATTGGAAAAAGAGCTTTCATGAATTGCAGTTCGTTATTTTCCGTTTCCCTTAGTAATTCTATTACAAAGATAGAAGAATGGACTTTCAATGGCTGCAGGAGTTTAACTTCCATAATTATTCCCAATAGTGTTACCAGTATTGGAGAATACGCATTTAGTAGATGTGGATTCGATTCTGTCACTATTCCCAATAGCATCTCATCTATTGGAAAGCACGCTTTTAGCTATTGTGATAATTTGGTTTACGTTAATATCCCCAATAGTATAGATTTTATTAGTGAAGGAGCTTTCAGTTGGTGCACAAATTTGAATTATGTAACTATCCCAAATAGTGTGACCGGTGTTCATAGCTATGCATTTTATCAATGCTTAATGGATTCTGTCATCATTCCAAATAGTGTTACGTATATTGGTGATTATGCTTTCATAACTAGTCCTCTCGTGATAAAATTAGGCAATAGGGTCGAAGGAATTGGCAATTATGCATTCTCTGACCTACGTGCAGAATCAATAATAATTCCTCAAAGTGTAAGAAGTATTGGACGTCGAGCTTTTTATAGTGATAGGAATACGCTTAAAATAATATTTTGTGAACCTGCTGTTCCCCCAGAAATCTCCAATTACAGTGATGAGGGTATGATTTTTAAAGAAGATGTGGAGGATTTCAAGATTTACGTTCCCTGTGGCTCACTAAATGCGTACAAAAATGCGCCTGGTTGGGGGATTTTTGCAAAGTATATTCAATATGAATTGAGTATAGTGAAAGGTCAGCCTCTCGTTCCCGGAACCGGCACAGTTTCGGTTCCGGGAGATAAATGTGGAAACGTGATAGAGGCAATCCCTGCTCATGGTTACCAATTTATTAAATGGATAGACGAGAATACGGACAATCCTCGTACAATAGACCCTGATATTGAAGCAATATACACGGCAGTATTTGAGCCGATTTCTGGCATAGAAGATGTCACGGAAGAGAATCATATTAAGGTAAAGAAAGAAGTAGAAGACGGCAAACTCTATATTCTCCTCCCTGACGGCACCCGCTACGACGCCACCGGCAGAAAGATTCAATAATTGCAGACAATAACAAATAATTATTTGTATATGAGTATCAGTAGCACTAACCCCATGTCTTTAGAAGGGGCAAAAAAAAGTATAGAGAACTGGTTGTCCCCAAATATAACATATAACTACTCCCTAAAAAAGACATTGGGAAATTATCCGTATTGGACAATAGACGTAGATGGCGCGGATGTGAATCTAGTGGGGATTAAACTGGAGTCACTACCTGAATATATTATTTTTAACGAAATTAGAGGAGGATCTTTCATTTGTATCAATAGTTCTCTATCATCAATGAGGGGTTTCCCAAAAATGGTAGGTTACGATTTGGATATTAGTTATAGTAAAATAAAGAACCTGGAAGATGCTCCAAAGATTGTAGATAGAGATTTTGTCGCACGCGGTCTCAATTTTTCCATCGACCAAGTACACGAAAAGATAAAAAAGGTGACCGGCAGAATAATCGTATAAGATGCAAATGATTCATCTTGTAGCGATAAATATCCTGTTACACAATCACTATTATATCAATTTAAAAAACAGTAAGATATGAAATCAAAATTTATGCTCCTGTTATCTGCTCTTTTTGCGAGTATTTCGATGTCGTTTGCTAAAACTCAAATAGACACATTGTTTTATGATTTAAATGCGAGTAATCATACTGCCAAGGTGGTTTATGACGCTTCGTACAATCAAATAGTAAGCATTCATATTCCTGATACAGTTAGTTTTGGGGGGGTGAATTATTCTGTAACAGAAGTAGGAGATGAGGCTTTCAAGAATTGTAACCGCATCATCACAGCATATCTTCCCGATGGTATTACAAAAATAGGATCTGGTGCTTTCTATAATAGTTCTCTATCGTTTATAACAATTCCCAATAGTCTCACAAGTATTGGGAACCATGCTTTTTATAGTAGCAAATTGCGCGAAATAGTCATTCCTAATAGTGTTACTAATTTAGGGTCTGCTGCTTTTTATAATTGCTCTTTATTGTCGTTGGTTATCCTTGGCAATGGCATTACAACATTGGATGTAACATTTTACAATTGTAGTAAGCTAACTTCTCTCACAATTCCCAACAGTGTTACAAGTCTTGGAAACTCTACTTTCTATAATTGCACCGGATTAACATCTATTAACATCCCTAATAGCGTTACAAATATTGGATATTGTGTTTTTCAAGGTTGTAGTAGTTTAACATCCATATCTATCCCTAATAGTGTTACAAATATTGGCTATAGTGCTTTTCAAAGTTGTGTAAACTTAACATCCATATCAATCCCTAATGGCGTTAAAAGTATTAAATCGGGGACATTTAGTTCTTGTCAGAGTTTATCGTCCGTAATCTTTAGCGATAGTATAACAGAAATAGGTAATAACGCTTTTGCTGGTTGTAGCAGCCTTACTTCAATTAACATTCCGAATAGCGTCACAAGTATAGGATATCGTGCCTTTGAACGATGCAGCAACTTAACTTCGGTAACAATAGGTAATAATTTAACAGATGTTGGATATTGTGTTTTTGAAAATTGTACAAATCTGAATTCGGTGTATATATCAGATGTGGCAGCCTGGTGCAGAACTTTTCTGGAAGGATCATCTAATCCCATGTACTATGCACACAAGTTATATTTGAATGGAGTGCAGATTACGGATTTAATTATACCTGAGGGAGTTACAAGAATCGAGGAGTATTCGTTCCACAATTGTAGTAGTATAACGTCCGTCACAATCCCCGAAAGCGTCAAAAGTATAGGATCTCGTGCTTTTGAAAATTGTGGAGGGATAACCTCTATAGTAATTCCAGATAGTGTCGCATCTATTGAATATCGTGCTTTTGCCAATTGTACAAGATTATCTTCTATCAATATTCCTCAAAAGATTACCAGTATAGGAAACGACGTTTTCCAGAATTGCACCAATCTAAAAAGAGTGACAATTAATTCGGATACGATAGCGTCACTATCCGGCGATTGGAAGAACAACACATTTGGATCGCAAGTGAAGGAGTATATTTTGGGAGATAGTGTTACTCAAATAGGCAATAATGCCTTTTATAACGTAAAGAGTCTCGTCTCAATAACAATAGGTAATAATGTGGCATCAATTGGGAATCAGGCTTTCTATGGTTGCCTTGGATTGTCATCTATTACGATTCCTAGTAGCGTCACAAGCATTGACAACAGCGCATTCACCGGCTGCAGCGGATTAAAATCCATAAGATGGAACGTTGCTAATTTCTCTGATTTCAGTTCTTCAGCCAACACTCCATTTTATTCCTGTCGTTCAAATATTACCTCTTTTGAATTTGGAGACAGTGTGCAGCACATCCCTAACAATATATGCAGCGGTATGGACAATTTAACATCCGTCACAATCCCCGAAAGTGTCACAAGTATAGGAAATCGTGCTTTTGAAAATTGTAGCGGTCTTGATTCCATAACAATCGGGAATAATGTTACAACTATTGGGATGTATGCATTCTTAAATTGCACCGGTTTGACATCCGTGACCATTCCAAAAAGTGTCACAAACATTAACTCTCCAGGAGGGTCTCCATTTACAGGGTGCAATATTAAAAAACTCACATTATACTCAAATGAGTTGGCCTCTCGTGGGCTGGAAGGACTGCATGATAATAGTCTTGGAGTCAGATTTAGATTTATAGAGGAACTTGTTCTAGGAGATAGTATCACGTATCTGGGTACTCAATGCTTTCATGACTGCAACAAATTAAAATCTGTTACTTGTTACTCTATTACACCACCGACGATGTCTACACAATATAGAACAAAAGTTTTTGATGGTGTCAATTGTTCTGTTATTCCACTATATGTTCCCGCACAAAGTGTTGCGACATATAAGGCTGCCGATCAGTGGAAAGATTTTCATCCCATTTTAGCTATAGGAACGGAATGGATAACATATACAGTGACTTTTGTGGATTGGAATGGGTCTATTCTTAAGACGGAAGTAGTGGATGCGGGAGAATCAGCAACACCCCCATCAGCTCCCTATAGAAATGGATATACATTTATAGGTTGGGATGGCGACTATACTAATGTGTCGTCCGATTTGACTATTACAGCACTATACCAGGAGGATACATCAATAATTGATGATGGTCCAATAACGGTACGTCTTGATTCCATCAGTCCATCTGCCTGGGAAATAGTATATTTGTGGGCGTGGACAACGGATGGAAACCTGTTTGACGCATGGCCGGGAATTATTATAAGCAAAGATGACGAGGGGTGGTATTCATATCAATTTGATGAGAACATCAAGAATGTAAATATAATTTGGAATAATGGCATAGATCAAACTATTGATATAACCAACGTTACCGAATCCACATGTTATGCATTGAATAGCACATCCGGTAGGACGATTACCGTAAGTGTTGTTGATTGTCCGCTAACAGAAGACCTAGAAGAGTCCGTTGCTACAAATAACAACACTCAGAAGGCCATCCAAAACGGTCACCTCTACATCCTCCTTCCCGACGGCACCCGCTACGACGCCACGGGCAAGAAGGTAGAGTAACACCAACCACTCATCCCTAATTCTCTCCAACGGCGAAAGGCTCACTCCTCTCGCCGTTGTTGTATTTGTTAAATTGGGGAAGCAGTCTCCTTCGGAGGTCTTAATATACAAACAGGCAAAAAGAGACAATTCCGTCCTGCTTTTTTCTCAAATATGCAGGGATTTTGCGAAAAATAGCCCCCAAAGTGCATTTTTTTGCCAAAAAGTTTGGTCATGTCAGAAAAAAGCAGTAACTTTGCATGCTTTTTTGGGCGCGTCCCGAAAAAGTGTGTCCCTCGGGGCAGCAAACTAACTGAATGTTTAACTTTTTAAACGCATGGATAGGCGCGTGGCGCACGAGTGGCGAGACGCCCGAGTCCAAGCACACAATTTTCCGCAATGGCAGAAAACATTGATCTCCAGAACTTCGACTGGGAGGCCTATGAGAATGGTGACGTAACCAAAGTAGGTCAAACAAAGGAAGAACTTACCGCCAAGTATGACAACACCCTTAATGCTGTGAAGCAGGGCGAAGTTGTGAAAGGCATCGTAAAAGCAATCAACAAACGTGAAGTAATTGTCTCCGTAGGTTTCAAGAGCGATGGTATCGTTCCCGCTGCTGAGTTCCGCTACAATCCTGACCTCAAGGTTGGTGACGAGGTGGAGGTGTATGTAGTTACGCCCGAAGACAAAAACGGACAACTCGAACTCTCGCACAAGCAGGCCCGCGCTGCCCAGTCTTGGGATCGCGTTAACGAGGCTCTTGCTAACGAGGAAATCGTTAAAGGCTTCATCAAGTGCCGCACCAAAGGTGGCATGATCGTTGACGTACTCGGTACCGAGGCTTTCCTCCCCGGCAGCCAGATCGACGTCAAGCCTATCCGCGACTACGACGTTTTCGTCGGCAAAACTATGGAGTTCAAGATCGTCAAGATCAACCAAGAGTTCCGCAACGTCGTTGTTTCTCACAAAGCGCTTATCGAGGCTGAACTCGAGGCACAGAAGAAAGAAATCGTTTCTCGTCTTGAGAAAGGTCAGGTTCTCGAAGGAACCGTTAAGAACATCACCAACTACGGTGTATTCGTTGACCTCGGAGGCGTGGACGGTCTCATTCACATCACCGACCTCAGCTGGGGACGCGTTAGCGACCCGAAAGAGATTGTCGCTCTTGACCAGAAGATCAACGTCGTTATCCTCGACTTCGATGAGGAGAAGAAACGTATCGCTCTCGGCCTGAAGCAGCTCACACCGCATCCTTGGGACGCTCTTGATCCTAACCTCAAAGTGGGCGACACCGTCAAAGGTACGGTTGTTGTTATGGCTGACTACGGCGCATTCGTTGAGGTTGCACCGGGCGTAGAGGGTCTCGTTCACGTAAGCGAGATGTCTTGGAGCCAGCACCTGCGCAGCGCCAAGGATTTCCTCAAAGTTGGCGACGAAATCGAAGCTGTTATCCTTACCCTCGACCGCGACGAGCGCAAGATGTCTCTCGGCATCAAGCAGCTTAAGGCCGATCCTTGGGAGAACATCGAGGAGCGTTACCCCATCGGTAGCAAACATACCGCTCGCGTACGCAACTTCACTACGTTCGGCGTATTCGTTGAGATCGAAGAGGGTATCGATGGCCTCATCCATATCTCTGACCTCAGCTGGACCAAGAAGATCAAGCACCCCAACGAGTTTACTCAGATTGGTGCCAACCTCGACGTTGTCGTTCTCGAAATCGACAAAGAGAACCGTCGTCTCTCCCTCGGTCACAAGCAGTTGGAGGACAACCCGTGGGATGGCCTGGAGAACATCTTCTCCATCGACTCGATCCACGAAGGTACGATTGCCGAACTCTCCGACAAGGGCGCCGTTATTTCCCTCGACTACGGAGTAGAAGGCTTCTGCACCACCCGTCACCTCCAGAAAGAAGACAAGTCTCCCGTCGCTGTTGGCGAGAAACTCAACTTCAAGGTTATCGAGTTCAACAAAGACGCTAAGCGTATCCTCCTCTCGCACCTCCGCACTTGGGAGGCTCAGAAAGAGGACGACACCAAGCCCGCTCGCAAGAACGCCAAGAAAGAAGTTGCCGCTCCGGTTATCTCTGTAGAGAAAACCACCCTCGGTGACCTCTCCGCTCTCGCTGCCCTCAAGGCCGAGATGGACGCTGCTGACAGCAAGAAGGCTGCTAAGCCCGCCAAGGCCGCTAAGGCTAAGAAGGCTGAGCCCGAAGCTGAAGAGCCCAAGGCTGAGTAAGACGCTTTTACTCTACTACCAACAGCAGTCGCATCACGCGGCTGCTGTTTTTTTGTTATTGTTTTTTTTCAGAAAAATCCCGGCCTATAGGTGCATCACACACCTTTAAACGGTACCTTCAAACAGGCCCGATTGACCCGATTCATGGCTTTCGCAAGAGGGCACAGCAGTGTCGCTATGACCACTACGCCTATTAGACTCGACCTTCGACTTTTGCCCTTTGCTCTGCCCGAAAATAGTCCACTCTCGCCGTGAGAACCAACTCAAACAGCACTTTTTTGCATTTTTTTTGTTTTTTATTTGGTAGTCTCAGAAAAATTGTGTACCTTTGTACCCAATTTAGTATAGTGCATAATATGGGCCGCATTTTAGCTATTGACTACGGCACGCGCCGAACAGGCCTTGCCGTCACCGATCCCCTGAGAATAACAGCGGGACCATTGCTCACTGTCCCTACCCATACACTCTTGGATTGGCTCGCAGACTATTTCGCCCGCGAAACAGTGGACCAGGTCGTGATTGGTCAGCCCAAACAGAGCTCAGGCGAGGACAGTGCTTCCATGCAACAGATACGCCCTTTCATGAATGAGTTTCAAAAACGCTTCCCTGCCGTCCCTCTCGTCCCTTTCGACGAGCGCTTCACTTCCGTCCTCGCCCACAAAGCCATGCTCGACGGAGGCCTTCGCAAAAAAGCACGGCAGGACAAAGCCACAGTGGACCGCATCGCTGCCTGCATCATCCTCGAGGATTACCTCCAATCAATCTCTCAAAAATAGTAAATCGTAAATCGTAAATCGTAAATCGTCCAATCGTCAATTAATATGGTTTTACCTATTTATCTATATGGCCAGCCGGTTCTTCGCCGCGAAGCGGAAGATGTGCCTCAGGATTTCCCTGAGCTGAAGACGCTGATTGCTAATATGTTTGAAACCCTCCTTCAGGCTGAAGGATGTGGACTCGCCGCCCCCCAAGTAGGGCAGGGAATACGCCTCTTCATCGTCGATGGAACCGAACTGAAAGAAGAGTATCCCGAGTGCGCGGACTTCAAGCAACCCTTCGTCAACCCCGAGATTATCGAAGAGTCGGAGGAGAAAGTGCTCTATAGCGAGGGTTGTCTGTCCCTCCCGGGCATCAGCGAGAATGTGCTCCGACCCAAGACTATCCGCGTCCGCTACTATGATGCCGACTGGAAAGAGCATGAGGAGGAACTGACAGGCTTCAAGGCCCGTATTTTCGAGCACGAGTACGACCACCTGCAGGGCAACGTCTTCACGGACCGTATCTCGCCCATCCGTCGTCAGTTCGTTAGCTCCAAGCTGCAGAAAATAGCCAAGGGCAAACTGACAGGCAAGTACAAATGTAAACTGAACGGATGAACCTTCTATCTGTCATACTACTCGCCGTAGGCCTTGCCATGGACTGCTTCGCTGTCAGTTCCATGAAAGGAGTAGTATGTGGCAAGCGGCCTTGGTTGATGGCGGTGTTCTTTGGCGTTTTTCAGGGCGGGATGCCGCTGATTGGGTATGTCGCAGGTTCGGCGTTCGCTAACGTCATCGACCGTTTCGACCACTGGATTGCCCTGGTGTTGCTGACCATTATCGGCGGCAAGATGATTTGGGAGAGTTTTCACGAGGTCGAAGAGAACAACTCCAAGTCAGACGGGAGTATTGCAGAACTGCTTACCCTGGCAGTTGCAACGTCCATCGACGCGCTGGCAACAGGCGTGATCTTCGTGCCGTATTCGTGGAAATCGGTACTGCTTGATATGGGCATTATCGCCTTTGTGAGTTTCGCTTTCTCGCTGCTGGGCTATCATGTTGGTAAACGGCTCGGAACACATTTGCCCGTCAACGTGGAACTGCTGGGAGGACTCGTCCTTATCGGCATAGGCGTAAAAATATTTGTTGAAGGAATGGGGTGGTGGCCCCTCTAACTTTCCTTAAAGGGTACTGATTGAAAATGGTAATTATCGGAAATACGGTGGTCAGTCTGGACATCCTCGAGAAGGAGTTCTGCTGCGATCTCGACACCTGTCGGGGCTGTTGCTGTATCGAAGGAGATGCCGGAGCACCTCTGACCGAGGAAGAGAACGCCCGCCTGCAGGAGTTGCTCCCTATGCTCTTGCCCGAGATGACTCCCGAAGCCCGCAAAGCTGTTGAGGAACGCGGCATCAGTTACCGCGACCCCGAAGGCGAACTGGTCACACAGATAGTGGATGGCAAGGATTGCGTCTTCTCACGGGTGGACCACAACGGCTGGTGTTATTGCCTGATAGAGAAAGCGTTCCGTGCAGGCAAGACCGACTTTCTCAAGCCCGTCTCATGCCACCTCTATCCCATCCGCGTCAAGGAGTTCGAAGCACGCGGAGACGCTCCTGCCATGAGCGCCCTCGAGTACCATAGATGGGACATCTGCCATTGCGCCAGAGTGCTTGGCAAAAAGAAGCATGTCAAACTCTACGAGTGCCTACGTGAACCCCTCATCCGACGCTTCGGACAGGAATGGTACGACGAACTCTGCCTCACCGCAGAACAGTGGCAAAAACAACTGAATTCCAACTGATTGCTGCCTGCCGCTAATTAATATTAACATTAATAATTAACTATTTATATTATGAGTACTTCTACCAAAGTGATTTCTATTATCAGTGTCATCGTCCTTTTGGCGCTGGGTGGTTTCTGTTATTTCCGTTACTGGTTCCCCTACGCTGAAGGAACCGATACCGGTGAACTCAACTATTTCTCCTACCAGGGCGTGGTTTTCAAAACCTACGAAGGTAAGGTCATCCAAAGCGGACTGCGCTCCAAGGCTGCCAATACAGCCGGTGTGGCCAGCAACGAGTTCGTTTTCTCTGTAGAGGATGAACGTGTGGCGGATTCACTCATGCACTGCACCGGCAAGCAGGTGGAACTGCACTACAAGCGCTATTTCGCTCCCCTTCCATGGCGCGGACAGAGCGTTTTTGTTGTCGATAGTATTTGGTCTGTTAAATAAAAGTTCAGGTGACCGGTTAACGGTTACTGACTACAAAATTTAGTTATGATTAAGGAAAATTTAGTACGCCTATTTGAGGATGCTATCCGCATGCATTGGGATAGCCCTGCAATGAGCGATTACGGGCAGCCGAAGATTTACACCTACGGCGAGGTGGCTGCTCAAATTGAGCGCCTGCATATTCTTCTTAGCGAGTGCGGTATAGAGAAAAACGACAAGGTCGCCCTCATCGGCCGCAACAGTTGCAACTGGGCCATGACCTACGTGGCTATCCTCACCTACGGAGCCGTTGTCGTGCCTATCCTGCAGGACTTCAAGCCCGGAGATGTCACGCATATCATCAACCACTCCGAGTCCAAACTCCTCTTCGCAGGTGATGCCATCTGGGAAAACCTCGACCTGCACAACATGCCCGAGGTCCGCGCAGTCTTCTCTCTCACCAACTTCGCTCCCCTGGCTATACAGGTGCGCATGCTCTCCGAGAAAGAAATCAAGGCGGCTACGAAGGCTGCAGCCAAACTGGAGAAAGCTGCAGAGAAAGCCGAGAAAAAACTCAAACAGGGCAAGGAGGTTGAGGTGCCTGAGGTGCCAGAGGTAAGGGAAGAGGAACCCATCCTCAACGAGAAAGACCTCATGCCCGAGCATATCGAACAACTCTTTCAGGAGAAGTTCCAGGGCGATTTCTACCGCGACCGAGTTCGTTACGACTGGCGCGACAACTCAGAGATTGCCTCTATCAACTACACCTCCGGAACAACCGGTTTCTCCAAAGGAGTGGTCACGCCGTTGAACGCACTGGCTGGTAATGTCTCATTCGGCTTCCAGACCAAGATTGTCCGAAACGACAGCCGATTCCTCTGCTTCCTTCCGCTGGCACACGCCTACGGTTGCGCCTTCGACTTCCTCAGCAATTTCTGCGCCGGTGGTTACACCTGTTATTACGGACGCCCGCTTGCTGCCAAGATTCTGCTGCAGGCCTTCGAGGAAATCAAACCCACTACTATCTTCACCGTGCCCCTCATCATCGAGAAGATATACAAGAAGATGATCCAACCGCTGCTCTCCGACCCTCTGAAGAGCTGGGTGTTTACTATCCCCGGACTCTCCTCCGCCATCCATGCCACCATCCGCAACCGACTGATTCAGGCCTTCGGAGGCAACTTCGACCAAATCATCATCGGCGGAGCTGCGCTCAACCCCGAAGTCGAGGCGTTCTTCCGTAAAATCAAGTTCCCCTTCACCGTTGGCTATGGTATGACCGAGTGCGCCCCGCTTATCTGCTTTGCTCCTCATTACGAGTTCGTTCCGGGCTCTTGCGGACGCATCTTGCCGCTTATGGAAGGACGTATTACCTCCCCCAACAGCGCCGGAATAGGCGAGATAGAAGTGCGTGGAGAGAATGTCATGACAGGCTATTTCAAAAACGAAGAAGCTACGCGCGACGTCTTCACGGAGGACGGATGGCTTCGTACCGGCGACCTCGGCGTACTGGACGAAGGTGGAAACCTGTTCATCAAAGGGCGCAGCAAGACCATGCTCCTCGGTCCTTCCGGACAGAACATCTACCCCGAAGAGATTGAGGACGTGCTCAACAATATGCCGTTCGTGCTCGAGTCGCTCGTCATGCAGAACGCCGACAACGCCCTCGTGGCTCTCGTCTGCCCCGACATGGAGGCTGTGGACAAAGCACACTTCACAACAGCCCAAATCCGAGAACAGATGGAGGCTAACCGCAAGCAGGTCAATACTCAAGTGGCTGCTTACGAGCAACTTACACAGATTCGCATCTTCCCGCATGAGTTCGAGAAGACCCCCAAGAAATCCATCAAGCGCTTCCTCTACAACGCATCCATGGGAGAGTAAAAAAATCGAGCGTCGCAATCTTGCGGCGCTCTTTTTTTTTGTCAAGAGTCAAGAGTCGAGAGACATCCGGGCCCTTGGGCTATACCGTAAACGGATGTGGCGAGAGGGGCAGTTTGGCCAGGGGATGGTACTCGCCCTTCAAACCGATAGGCGTGGCGTGGCGAATCGTACTCACTATCTCAATGCAGGGCCGAGCCTCCGCGATGCGGAAACCATTGCCCGCTAGGATCTGCTTGTAACTCTCGGTATGCAGTTCCGTGAAACCGCCACTGAACTCAAACGTCTCGCCGTCAATCGTCAGCGTTCGGTACGTGCGCTTCTCGCCTTCCACGGCGTTCTCGGGCAGACAGTCTGCGTTGATGCTCAGGAAATAACGCACACGCGCTTTCTCCAGTTCCAGATAACCCGCCACGCGGTCGAAGGACATCACATGCACGATGTTCTCCTTCACCGGCCCGAATACCCACTGCAGCATGTCGTAGAAATGCACGCCTATGTTCGTGGCAATACCGCCGGACTTGCTCTCATTGCCTTTCCACGACGCGTAGTACCACTTGCCCCGCGCAGTGATATACGTCAGGTCCACGTCATACACGCGGTCTTTGGGACCCTCTTGCACCTTCTTCTTCAGCGCCACAATGGCCGGGTGAAGACGCAATTGCAGGATATTGTACGCTTGATGCCCTGTGGATTGCTCTATCTCCAGCAGGTTGTCGATGTTATACGGATTGAGCACCAGCGGCTTCTCGCAGATCACGTTGCAACCCAGTCTCAGACCGTAACGGATATACGAGTCGTGCGTATAGTTAGGCGTGCAAATCGAGACCCACGACAGCGGGTTGTCCGAATGCATCTGCTTGGTGCAATAGCGGTCAAACTGCTCGTTCTCCGTGAAAAAAGAGCAGTCCGGGAACGAACTGTCCAACCGTCCCACGCAGTCGAATTTGTCCATTGCCACCATCAGGTTGTTGCCGGTGTCTTGGATGGCTTTTATATGACGGGGCGCTATGTAGCCTGCCACGCCGATAAGTGCGAAGTTCTTCATGTTATATTCAATCACAGAGGCTGAACAAATCGCCTCTTGGGTTCAACAATGCAATGGGCACAACCGACCGCAGAATCAGTTTGCGCTCCGCAGGCCCGAAAATCAGGTCGTCCAGACCATAGTCTCTGGATGCCGTCCAAACAATCATATCCGCCCCGCGGACGTTCATCACCTCTTTGTATAGCGACATACTGTCACTGCGGGCTGTCTCCGTCCGAATGTCGAACGACTTGCCCAAGTCGGCTTGGCGCGACTCGAGGAAAGTGCGAATCTTGTCCGTGTTCGTGCGGGCCCGGCTGCCGTAGTCTTTGGCGGTCAGCAACGTGACAGTAGTGTCCGTATAGCGCGCCAGATGACTCAGCAACTCGGCTTTATGCACTTCCTCTTCCAGCACGGTCACAGGCGCCAGGACGTTGCCAAGCACCGTGTCTTCGGGATAATGCATCTGCGGTGTGAGAAACAGGTAAGGAATCCTCAACTCGCGCGAAGCGTTCAGAAAACGCTGTACGCTGCGGCTTTTCGCATGGGTGGCAAAGATGAGAAAATCGGCCTCCACGTCCTCCGTGAACGCATCAGCCGGGACGACGTCGAACGACCGTTCCATCGTCTTGGCAAACCGCTCGGCCCATTCCCGCGCGGCCTGAATAACCGCATCCTCTACATACACCACCCGCATACTTTTGACCTTTGACTTTAGACCTTTGACCTTTGACCTTATTTAACGCTCCACGTCGTGTAGTTGCCGTTTGTCTCGGTGATGGTCAATAGCAGCAGGTGTCCGGTCTTCTTGTCGTACTCCAGCACCAGTGCTTTCACGCCGTGCTTGGGCTGCTCGGCCACCAGGTCGCACACGTAACGGCCACCCTTTTCCGAGTAGTTGATGTCGGTCTTGTTCAGCTCGGCTATTTCTGCCACTTTGCCCTGAAAAGCTAACAGCAACGTCTCACGCAACACCCCGGTCTTCGAGTTGGTGTCTTTGGCCGGCAGTTTCTGAACTGCACCCTTCATGCATACGCTGAAGTTAAGTCCTTCTATCAGGTTGTAATCGCCTTCAGGGTCGGTGAAATCCATACGCAGATAGTCCGGAGAACGCCACTCCAGCGTGCCCACTTTAGTCGTTTCTTTCTTCAACTTAGGCATCACTTTCACCTCCGAAAACGGCATGGTGTACGTGGCTTTCTGCAGTTTCAGAATCTTCTGATCAATGTCTTGTGCAAACGCACTGATGGCCATAACGGCGCAAGCAATTATTACAAATGTTCTTTTCATATCTTCTCTTATTTGGTTGCCGGCTTTTTACCGGTTTTTAGTTTCACATACAGTCGGTACAGATTCGGCTGGAGGGTATAGGACAGCATGATAGTTGTAATCATGCCCACAAGCGATGCAAACGCGATGGAGTGCAGAGCCGGATGTTTAGCAAAGAACAGAGAGAACATACATATGCAAAGCACTGTGCCTGAGATGGTTATGGCCGTCTTGTGGTAAACGATGGTCTTGTCGTCTGCGCCGTCCGAATGTTGTTTGCGCAGGCCGTCCATGATGAAAATCGAGTAGTCCACGCCTATACCGAAGATAAACGAACTGATGACCACGTTAATCATGTTGAACGTTTGGCCGAAGATAGCCATCGCGCCCAGCACCGTGTACCATGAGATCATCATCGGCGCAAAAGCGATCAGCGAGATCCACAGGTTCTTGTAGCTCACCAGCAGCAACAGGAACACGAAGATTGACGAGATGAGCATGATCAGGTTGAAGTCGTCATGCACCATCTCCACCAGCGAAGCGGTGTAGTGATAGGGGTCCAGCACGATACACCCGTGCACATCGTCCAGGGCATCCATGCCTGCGTTCTTGTCGGCCTCGGTCGTCAGTACCGGGAAGAAAACCAGCCAGTCGTCGCCTACTTTCTCTACAAACAGGTTGCTTATCGACTCGGGGATGATTCCGGCTTCGTACAAGTTTTGCGGCTCTTGCTCGGCTGTCATCAAGCCCTGGAAACTGAGGAACATTTCCGGGTCGATGTCGGCGCGAGCGCAGGCCTGCTGTACGTTCTTCCACACCTGCGCCTGCTTCTCCGGCGTGAAGTACTCGGCCCAATGGGCGATACGCTCCTCCTGCACGCTACGGCAGGGCAGCAGCGTGCCTGTGCGGGTGAAACTCTTCACCAGTCCCGTCTGTTGCAGCGAGTCGCACGCAGCTTCTATTGCCGGCAGGTTCTCCAGGGCTTCGTCCAGCGTCTTGCCCGTAGAGGCATAGTACTGGTCGGCGTAGCCGTGGTTGGTGTTCTCCGCCCATTTGCTCATCGAACGAACGGTGAAGTCGGACATATAATTGATGTTGTGCAGGTCGCTGTCGAACGTATAACGGCCGGAGAAGCCGATACATACCGCGCAGAAAATCAGCACTATCGCCAACACCCACTTGTGACGGTCTATCTGAATGGCATTGATGCGCTCCAGGAAAGCGAACGCTTTGCGGTTAGGCTCGTGGTTCTTCGGGAAGAACTGCGGCATGAAAATCAGCGAGGCCAGGGTGGTGCCTGCTACTGCCAGCGAGGCAAACAAACCGAAGTCTTGCAGCAACGCCGATTGGGTGAACAGCAGGCCGATAAAGGCACCGATAGTGGTAATCGAACCCATCAGAACCGGCTTGGTCTGTACGCGTACCGTGTCACGCGCATCGCCCGTGTAGATGTACTGAATCAGCACGTGCATGCAGTAACTCATCGCCACGCCCAGAACTACGGCGCCCAGACCCAACGCCAGCAGCGACATGCTGCCGCGCGTCATATGGATGATAGCCAACGAGCAGAAAGCACCGTACGCTATCGGCAGCAGCATAGCCACGATATATTTCGGGCGCTTGAAGCAGATGCCCAACAAAATGACAATGATAAGCAGCGAGATCAGGATGGTGCTGAACAGGTCCTCTTTGGTCTGCATCGAGTTGCCGGCAGACAGCGCCAGCGCACCGTGCCATAGTACTTCCACCTCGGGATGGGCGGCCTCGACATCACTTTTGACCTTGCGCAGCTCTTTGATCATCTTCGAGGCCTTGGCCGATTCATTCAGCGACATGTTCGGGTCAAAGAAAGCCAGACATGTCCTGCCGTCTTCGGAGAACAGGTGCGTACCGTTGAAGCGCGAAGGGCCGTTGCTCTCCATACTTTCCATCATCCCGCTCAGGCCGGTCTTGGCCATCACGATGCCGCAGGGGTCATACGACAACAGGTCGTACATCTGCTCGCCAAGAGGAGTCTCCATCAGTTGCAGATACTGATGGATGGTCGTCTCGATATGTTCTACCGAGGTCAGACTGTCCATCTCTGCGTCCGTGAAATCCAGATACCCGGGCGCATGCTCCATCAGGTAGTTGCCCGCTTCCATCAATAGGGAAGGGTCTATCTGGTATAGTGCCGAAGCGATGTACTGATTGGTCGAATCGCCTGCCAGCACAGCCTCCATAAACTCGTCCATGATGCCTGCCAACTCGTCCTGCGACAGTTCTGCGCCCTCGCGAGTGCATACCTGCACAAACATCTTGTCTTTCACCTTGATGTCCGAGAAAGACAGAGTGATAGTGGCATCTTTGTCCGCCGAAGGAAGCAGTTTCATAATGTTCTCCTCCAGCGGACACATCAGGCCGAACACGCCGAAAGCAATAGTGGTGATACTCAACGTCAGCCAAAGCATGACCTTGTGAGTACGGAAGTATTCGTAGATTTTGTTCATTTTTGTTATCTTGTCATCTATACATCGGATTTTTATCTACAAAAACCGTGCTAAACTATGCAACTGACGCAAAAAAAGTCATACTACGTAGTATTTTATCCGCTACTTTGGCATTTTCGTTTTCATAACATCTCCGGTTGGCAGGTTCTTAGATTTAAATACCATTGGTTTGTTGCAGGGATTGTTGATATTTTTCTTTATCCTAAATACTTTCTTGGCTTCTTGGTAGTTACCGCTGCTGGTTGCCGCAAAGGACGCCCTGCGTCCGATCGTCCGAGCCTGCGAGGTAAGAACCATTAACCATGCACGGTGTGCATTTTTGCCAACTCTTATTTGTCATTTTTCATTTTGTGACGATTTTTCTTGCACATATAAAAAAAAAGCAGTAACTTTGCAGCCGGAAACGATTCCAGAGATTGTGTAACGTATTATTTTATGGTATATGAAAAAGAGTTTTACTTATTTCATGCGGACAACTGTACCGCTGTTAGTTATGCTGTTCGCGGCCACAACGGCGTGGGCGGTCGATTACATCGACGCGTACGGCGGTCCACAGAGCGTCAACGCCACCGTGCTTACCGGCTCGGAGGGCTACCTCGGCAGCGACGGCACGACCACGTGGTACGTCGTGAGCAACGACATCAGTTACAACCACGCGATTGACTGCTATGGCAACGTGAACATCATCCTGACCGACGGCAAGACGATGAGCGTGAGCAACAATGGCGTTGGCATCCGTGGAGAGCACAACAACATTCTGACCATCTATGGCCAGACCCACGGCACCGGCACTCTCACCGCCAAATCCACTAGCGAATACGGCTATGGCATCTTTTCCGACAGCGTCATCGTCATCAACGGCGGCACAGTCACCGCCACGGGCCAGTACGCCATCCATTGTGACAGCATCGTCATCAACGGCGGCACAGTCACCGCCACCGGCTCAGTCACCGGCATCCATGCCACTCATGGAATCACCCACAACGTTACCGTCAACGGCGGCAAGGTGACCGCCACCGGCCGCGCCGGATGGGGCATCCACGCTAACGGGGGTGTCATCTCCCTCGGCTGGACGAAAGCCGATGATTTTATTGCGGTTTCCAGCCACAGCGGCACGGTGAACATCAAGGACGGCCAGGCGCTCATAAACGGCACCAACATCTACCGCGGCAACAACGTCAATATCCCCGACAACGTGACCCTGACCCCGGCCCACTTTACCGACGACGGCGACGACACGTACACCATCTGGAGTGCTGTGGGCTGGGGCATGTTCTGCGATGCGCTGCAGGACAACACCACCTACAACCGCTTCAGCGGCAAGACAGTGAAATTGAACAACGATATCGGTACGTTGGAGGACCCCATCACGCGCATGGCGGGCAGCTCGAACCACGACTTCTGCGGCACGTTCGACGGGCAGGGCAATACGGTGACTGTGAACCTCCACAGCGACGAGCGTGATTACGCGGGTCTGTTCTGTTACGTCAGCGAGACCACACCTACGGGGAGCAGCCAGGTCAGCCATCCCTTCATCATGAATCTGGAAGTGGCCGGATCGCTCACCACCTGCAGGCGGGTTGATTGGCGCAGCAAAGGGTAGCGCCGAGATCAACAACTGTAGCTGTATTGGCGCAATCATCAGCAGCGTCGAGGGCGATGGTACTCAAGGCGGAATCATTGGCAAAGTGAATAATGGCGTGACCGTAGAAATCACCGGTTGCCTCTTCGGCGGCAGTCTGATTGGCTCATCCACCACCCACTGCTCCGGTTTCGTGGGCTACAACGACGGCACGCTGATTATCAACGGCTCGCTCTTATACCCCGGGCAGATGAGCGTCAGCGGTACCGGCAGCGCCACTTTTGCCCGAGGCAACTCTCCCACCGTCAACCAAAGCTACTACACCCAGAGCCTCGGCGCTGTCCAGGGCACGGCCGCGCGTGAAATCTCCGCAGGCGATAACGTCACCATCTCCGACAAGACCCTCTCGGGCGAAACGCTTGTGTATAACGTCAGCGGTATCACCGCTTACCACAACGGCGGGCTCATGTGCAGCAACGAGAATAACAGCGAGCTGTTCTTTGGCGACGGCGACGAGATAACACTCACATTAAGCCATGCCGACGCGCCGGAAGGTTACGTGTTTGGCGGATATACCGTCACGGGCGGCGGCACTATTACGGCTCAGACCGAGACTACGGTCACGCTGACCATGTCGAACGCAGACCAGACCATCGGCGTCCACTACGCAGCCATTCCTACTCACTCCGTTACGTTTGCCTACGGCAACGACAACACGGACTGGACGATAGACGGCCAAGTCGATGGCGCCACCCCCTATGAAGGCAAGACCGTCACCGTTGCCTACTCCGGCCCGCACAAA
>ONXE01000068.1 GCA_900321775.1 uncultured Bacteroidales bacterium | reverse complement strand
CCCACCATACCTCCGTTACCCTTGGTGGGGTCGAAGGTGACAACCACCTGACCGGTATATCCCGCCTCAATGATGTTGGGCGAGATAGACACCTGGGCATACAACGTGACCGCAAAGAGCCAACCCAGAAGGCATAAGAATTGTCTTTTCATACGCATAGCGTCTTTTTATTTTACTTGTTGTCCCATAGCATTGTACCAGCGACCTTCTTTGATGAGGTACAATTGGCCATTCTCGATAATCTTGTTGGCTATAGGGCGCTGTTCTTCAACACGTTCGATAGCCTCGCCGATAGGCACGCGGTTGGCATCCTTGTCTCCACGCGGCTCGTTCAGTTGGTAATAAACGCCCCAGTTGCTGCCCTTGGCCGCCAGCGTGTATCCTTGCGGCGTGGTATTGTAACCGCTGTTCGGGCCAAGCAACAAACGGATAGAGCCGTTAGTGCCGGTGATAGTGGCTTTATAGAAACCGTTCCCCGCTTCGTCGCTTACAGCCGACTCGGAGTGCACACCGGTTTTGTAGCGTGCGTTGATAAGTTTCTTCAGGTCATCCTTGAAAGTCACCCAGTGCGGATAGAACAGGCACGGAATACCCGGCATGGACAGCAGATAAGCGTTGCACTGCATCACTTTGGCACGGTTCTCGGCGTTTTTCATCGAGTTGTTCTTGCCCAGGAACTCATTGTCATCGCGCTGGAAGGAGTCGTGCGAGTCGAGGAACGTGACGGCATAGCGGCTCAATCCGGCACCCGGCATACCTGCGCCCTTGCAGCCATTGTAGTTGCCGCCGGCGATACCATTATTGAAAGCACCGTATTTGGTGGCGAAGTCAAATGTGAGAGTGTTGTTACCTGCATCGGCAACATGACTCCGCAGGACACCCACATCACCGTCCCAATACTCCATCACTGAGAAATAGGCCTCTGCTGCACAGTTGTACTCGTTGATATGCGAGTTATGGAAACCCTTGCAGTAGTCGTAACGGAAACCGTCGATACCTATGCTCTGGCGGAGCCACGTCAGATAGGCTTTGAACATAGCGCGCACATCGGCATTGGTGTGGTCCCAGTCACGGCCGGCTTCGTAGTTGGCCTCCGGTCCGTACCCATCGTCCGCAGCGCCCGGCGTGTCGGTGCAATGCCCCCCCGTAAAGGCCTCGTCTGTCGAGCATATCCACGACATATTGGGCTGGAAACTGCCGAACGAACCGAAGTTCTGCGGATAGAGCGTGCACCACGAACTGCCGGCGGCGTGGTTGATGACGATATCGGCTACCACACGCGCACCGTTGTTATGGAACGTGTTGATGATGCTCACCAGATTACCCTTGGTGCCCCAGTCCGAATCCAGCACATTGTACTGCATCGGCAGATAACCCGTTCCTCCCGTAGCACGCGAGGCGGGCGGCAACCAGATCAGGTCGAACCATTTGCCCATCTCTTCGGCCTGGTTCTTCAGATCAATCCATTTGGTGCGACCATAGCCGTGGTCCTGATAACTGTCCCAATAGAAGGCCTGAAGCATCACATCCGTGCACTGAGCCGGTACGGACGAGTCGTAAGCCTCCTTGCTCGGGTCACGCGGCTCTGCTGGCGTACAACCCGAAGCCGATTCCTCGATATACCACATGTCGTCGTTGTAGGCCATCTTGATGTACATATCATAGGTCTCGGGCACCTTGCAGACAAAAGCCTGACCATTGTTGGCGAAATTGTTGTATGCGCCAAAAGAGTCGATGACATTGATATGCCAATTGGACTGGGTGGCAGCGTCATAGCAGGTGATCTGGTCGCCTGTAGCGAGGTTCAGACAGGACACCTTGTACTGCGTCCTACCCTGAAAATCCACCGTTCCCGTGGCGCTGGCGTAATAGAAGGTGTCTCCGTTCACGCACACATAAAACGGCGCGGCCAAACTGCTCGTCGCCAGAGAGAGGAGCATCATCCCCAAACTCAGCAAAATCGTTACTCGTGTTTTCATACTCATCAGAATTTATCGGATTAGACGGCCCGTAGCGTCATACGTGCACCCGTTCTTGCGGATGTAGAGATGACCGTCGATGATTTGTTTCTCGGAATTATTCGGTTCCCCCAGTACCTGCTCGTTAGCCGTGATATTGACCGGAGAGAACACAACGCCATTGGAGGCATAGATATCGAAGTCGTTGCCCTGAATAGCCCTGAAATAGCCGGCAGGAACAGACTGATCGCGACCCGACCCCATACGCAGGATAACAGAACCATGATGGCCCTGAATAGTTGCGCTGTAGGCTGAAGCTGAGGCGCTCTCATCGGACACCTCCGACTCATTGTGCACACCTGCAGCCTTGCGCAGAGCAATCATACTGTTGATCTCGTTCTTGAAAGTCACCCAGTGCGGGAAGAACACACAAGGCGTGCCCGGTAGCATCAGCAGATAAGCGTTGGCCTGAAGAATCTTCGGTTTGTTCGCCGCCAGGTTCTTCTTGTAACCGATATACTCGTCCGACTGATTGTCCGAGCGCTCAAAAGTGTCGTGGTTGTCGATGAACGTGACAGCATACTTCTGCAGACCTATGCTGCGCAGACCTGCGTTCTTCATGCCTGCATACGAACCTTTACCTATGTTGGAATTGAATTTGTACTTAAGCGAAAAATCGAAGACGGTAGTGTTGTACGACGCACTCTCCAGATAACTCCTGAGGTTGTTCGGATTGCCGTCCCAGTACTCTGCCACCGAGAAAAACGGCTCGGAGGACTGGTTATACATACTCACATACGAGCCTGAATAGCCTTTCACCATATCATAGCGCCAGCCGTCATAGCCCATGGTGTTTCGCATCCAGGAAAGATATGCCTTCACGAAATTCTGTACAAACTCCGACGTATGATCCAGATCGCGGCAACCCGCGTCGTTGTCACCCGTGTCGGCTGCACCGCGAGCGGACGAGTTCCGACAATCCGACTGCTTGTCCGTGAAGCACTCGTCACCCGAGCACAGGTGCTCCGATGTCATCTGGAACTGGCCATAAGAACCGAAGTTCTCATTGGAAAACGCGCACCATCCGGATGAAGAAGCACGGTGATTGACTACTATATCGCCGATTACCTTGGCACCTTTGCCATGCAGCAAACCAATCAGTTCTTTCAGCTTGCCCATAGAGCCCCAATCCGAGTCCTGCGACGAATAGCGCTTGGTATAATAACCCGTACCACCACCGTTTCCTGAAGGAGGAAACCACAGCAAGTCAAAGTTCTCACCTATCTCCTCAGCCATTGGAATCAGGTCAATCCATTTGGTCCGACCATAACCTTTGTTGTTATAACTGTCCCAATAGAAACACTGCATCATCACGCCCTCATACTCCGAGGGAACACCCACTGCACCATACTGCGTTGTGTCAGGGTACTCGTTGCCTACGGTTCCGGTAAGGCAGATTCCGGTGCCGTCATACGTGATGGTAATATCCTGCTGCGCCTGAGTATTAAAGCAGATATTGTCGTTGCCGGAGGCGTACAGGTTGGAGCACGACGAACGAAATTTGGCCATTCCGAACCAACTGCTGCCGTTCGTCACCTTGAACTGGTACGCGCCTGCGGGGACACCCTGGAAAGTGATAGATCCGTTGTCACCACTCATCGTCATCGCACAGGCCGTAACACCCCATGACTTACCGTCACACCAGGGGTTGCCTGCGGTACCATTTCCGGAAACGTAATACTGCACAGCGACCACCGGAAGGGTCAAAAACACCGCGCATATCACAGATAGCATCTTTTTCATGTAGATATCCTTTTACTGGTTAATTCAATTTAGCCCGCAAAGTTACAACTTTTTTTTGATATCTACAAGTTTTTTGGGATTTTTTTTCACTTCTTCTGCATTTTTTTGACCAAAACTTTGTTTTGGCCAACAGAAAAGTGCACCTCAATGCCGTCATATTCAAGTCCATAGACGCGGTCGGGGTCGTTTTGGTAACTTGGGATAGGATTTTGGGATAAGATTTCTTCGAGAACGGATTTGGTCTTTTCGTCCGGTTCGGGGATAGTCCATTCCACCTCCAAACGATAGTCTTTCGTAGCCTCGGCAAACCCGTTTCGGGCATCCGGGTGCGCATCAGTATAACTGAGGTACGGTTTGATGTCATAGATAGGTGTGCCATTCATCAGGTCAGCACCTGCGACAAGCAGCGTGAGTCCTTCTGTAGTTGTCTCTTCCACTCGCAACAGGCGTACCGAACTGAGACCCAGCGGATTAGGGCGATAAGGCGAACGCGTGGCAAAAACACCTTCGCGGGTGTTGCCCCCAAGGCGCGGAGGACGAACCGTGGGCGACCAACTGTCCGTAGAATGGTTACTGCTGAAACCCCATATCAGCCACAGGTGCGAATAGCCCTCGATACCTCTTAGCGCTTCGCGAACGCGGTACTCAGGCTCGAACACGATGCGGGTCACAAGAGACGACTCTTCCCTACTCTGACGAGGGATGCTGAACTTCTGCGAAAAGCCGTTTCGGGCATAAGCTATCGGTTTGATATGTAGTTGATTATCCGTACTCATCAAGACACTGTTATTACGAGCTACGGCAGCCCTGTACACCAGACTTGCCGTATTAACGATGAAAGACTGCCGAAGCAGTCTTTCTGTGGTACCTCTTGGAGTTGAACCAAGGACACATGGATTTTCAGTCCATTGCTCTACCACCTGAGCTAAGGTACCTCGTCGGAACAAACTTCGCTTTACTGATTCGCTGCGCGAATAAGGCGCTTCGTTGTTCCTCCTCTCCGAGAAAAAGCCTCTTTTTCTCGGGTTACCCAAAAAACAAAGCCTTTTGTTTTTTGGAGAGCTGAGACCGTAGTTGCTTTAATGAGTCTGTAGCCGCAAGGCAGAAGACTCAGTCAGTGCAACCTCCGAGCCGAAAGCGGGTGCAAAGGTACTGCTTTTTTTTGACATGGCCAAATAAATTCGCAAAAAAATGCAATTTTGGGTGCATTTTTTATGTTTTTTGCTGCTTTTTCGGCCAAAAAGGCGTTTCTTATGCACCTAAATGCGCCAAAAGTGTATCAAAGTGTATCAAAGTGACTTGATGTATCGGTCTGCTTCGATGGCAGCCTGACATCCCGTTCCGGCAGCTACCACAGCCTGACGATAGTGCGGGTCGGCCACATCTCCTGCTGCAAAAACACCCTCAAGCACCTCTTCGGAGTCTTTCTTCAACACTCTGGGCGTGCCGGGGATGGTGCGGATATACCCTTCCTCGTCCAAAGCCACGTAGTCGCTGAAGACCTTCGAGTTAGGACGGTGACCTATAGCCAGGAAGAAGCCGTCGATGTCGATGTGGCGCATCTCCTCTTCGGGCGTGTCTTTTTTGTACACCAGGTCCGCGCCTTGTACGCGTCCTTCGCCTGTCAACTGAATCGTGTTATGCTCGAACAGCACTTCTATCTTGGGATTGTTCAGCACGCGTTGTTGCATGATCTCCGAGGCGCGCAGATAGGGTTTGCGCACAATCATATACACCTTCGAGCACAGGCCTGCCAGATACGTCGCCTCCTCACAGGCGGTATCACCCCCACCCACTACGGCGGTCACTTTGCCGCGGTAGAAGAACCCGTCGCAGGTCGCGCAGGCACTCACACCCATTCCGCGATAGTCGTTCTCCGACTTGATTCCCAGCCACTTGGCCGAAGCACCTGTAGCAATAATCACCGCATCAGCCTCGATAGGTTCCGCGGCATCATCTATCCATACGAGCTTGGGCGAAACGGAGAAATCCACTTTGGTTACTACGCCCGTGCGAACCTCTGTTCCGAAGCGTTCGGCCTGACGACGCAGGTCATCCATCAACGTGTAGGGGTCCACTCCCTCTGGGTAACCGGGGAAATTCTCCACTTCAGTGGTAACGGTCAGTTGTCCTCCGGGCTGCAAGCCTTCGTAGAGAACGGGATTCATGTTAGCGCGAGCAGCGTAGATGGCTGCGGTATAGCCGGCCGGGCCGGATCCGATGATAAGACATTTCATGTAGTTGATAGATGATAGATGATAGTTGAAATTTAGCGTAAGTCGTTGACAAAAGCACCGGGTTTGGAGATGACAAAAGACGGCATCATAGTGTCAAACGTAGCCTCGGAAAAACGTATCGTAGTAGTCGTACTGCTCTCATTGACAGTTATTTCCTCGGGGATGAGACTGCCTTTGCGAAGCTTGATACTGAACTTCCTGATACCCGTTTCCTGATTGTTCGGCACGAGGTCAATCAGGTAGCGTTTGTTGTCTTTGTTGGAGGCATTGAAACGCACCGTCGAGAGCCGCTGCAGTTGGCGGGCAAAGAGCACCGGATTGATTTCCAGCAACTCGGCATGCGTAGGCGTAGAGAGGGTCAGTTCGTTGGTCTCTTCGCTGAACAGATAGTATGTCTTGCCATCGTAAGCACCCTCGTTGCCGAGCATATTCAGGCGAAACCGGTCTCCGCGCATCTGCATCTTGCCGGTGTACGAAATCGGCTGATTGGCGTGCTCGGTGACGGTGATAGTGAAGTTAGCCGTCAGCGTCTGGTTGTCTATCTTGGCAAGAAAATCCAGTAGCACCGCGTCGGCTGTGGTGTTGTTTTGGGCCACAATCCACATCGGCAGAAGGAGCCCAAGCAATAGATACATCAGTTTCTTCATAAGCCCAGTTCTTTGAATTTGAGTTGCAGCGTCATATCGTCCTGAATAAGCACATCGCGGCCCTTGGGACCCTTGTTCGGTCCTACGATACCCGCAGCCTCCAACTGGTCGGAAATCTTGCCGGCGCGATTGTAGCCTATCTGGAACTTACGCTGGATTATGGATGTTGAACCTTGTCCGCTATTGACCACATACGTGGCTATGTCGCGGAACATCGGGTCCAGTTTCTTCAGGTCCACGGCACCCGGAGCCAGGGCATCGCCTTCGCCGCCTTCGCCCACATATTCAGGCAGTTCGTACGGTTCGAAGTAGTGCTGCTGTTTCTCGATATGCTCCACGATGGCGTCCACTTCGGGCGTGTCCACAAACGCACATTGTACGCGCGTGAGGTCGCCCGCGCCCGAATATAAGAGGTCTCCCCTACCTATCAACTGGTCCGCGCCTTTGGCATCCAGCACCGTGCGCGAATCCACCACCGACTGCGTGCGCAAGGCAATACGTGTCGGGATATTGGCCTTGATGACACCTGTCACGATGTTCACCGACGGACGCTGTGTGGCCAGAATCATGTGCATACCCACGGCACGCGCTTTCTGCGTGATTCGCGCAATAGGCGTCTCCACCTGTTTACCCGCCTGCATAATGAAATCGCCGTACTCGTCGATGATGATGACGATATAAGGCAAGTACTGGTGATGCAGGTCGTCCGCCACAACTTTGACAGGGTTGAGGCGACGGGAGATGAACTTCTCGTTGTAGTCTTCCAGATTGCGCACACCCGCATCCATCAGCAGCTTGTAGCGGTTCTCCATCTCTATCACAAGCGAGTTGAGGGTGTTGATCACCTTCTCACAGTCCGTGATAATCACGTCATTGGCATCTGCCCCGGGGATAGCCGCCAGGTAGTGACGAATCAGAGGTTTGTATGGCGCAAACTCAACCATCTTCGGGTCCACCAGCACCATTTTCATCTCCGCCGGATGTTTCTTGTACAGCAACGAGGTGATGATGGCATTGATAGCCACCGACTTACCCTGACCCGTGGCACCGGCAACCAGCAGGTGCGGCGTCTTGGCCAGGTCGAACATAAAGATGTCGTTCGTAATGGTTCGTCCTAAGGCTACCGGCAAACGCATCTTGGTGTTCTCCTGGAACTTCTTCGAGGCGATGACAGAGTGCATCGACACAATCTGCGGGTTAACGTTCGGCACTTCTATACCTACCGTACCCTTGCCCGGCATCGGCGCGATGATACGTATGCCCACTGCCGAAAGCGACATCATGATATCGTTCTCCAGATTCTGAATCTTCGCAATCCTCACACCCGCTTGCGGCACCACTTCATACAGCGTGACCGTAGGTCCGACCGTCGCGGTGATAGAGGCTATCTCCACACCGTAGTTGTGCAGCGTCGTGACAATCTTGGCCGCATTGGCTTTCTGCTCATCCTGATCAATAACGGGCGCATTCTCGTTGTCGTAGGTCTTCAGCAGGTTCAGCGAGGGGAACTGGTAATGCGCCAACTCGGCACGCGGATCATACGGACCTTGCGTCTTCAGTATATACTCGGGGTCATCCTCCAGAATCTCCGTCGTGTTGGGGGCATTGATGTCCAAGTTCGGATCATCCGGCTCACCCTCATCTTCGTTATCGTTATCACCGGCAATCTGCCGGTCATCGTTAAGGTTAAGGTTAAGGTTAACGTTATCGTTATCGTCACCTTCGTCTCCGGCGACCCGCCGGTCCTCTTCGTTATCGTTATCGTTAACGTTATCGTTAACGTTATCGTTAGTTTCCTGCACGTTATTGATGGTGAAGATATCCTCGGGACCATTATCCGGCGCTACGCCCGAATCCCCTTGCGGCAGATCGCCTGTCAGGTCAATAGGCTGACTGGTCTCCTCATCGGGGTTATTGACGCGGAACTCGGTTGTACCCATCGCATCATCATTCTCGTCGCCCACCATCACCACGTCCTCCGGCGTTTCAGGCTGTTTCTTCTTACGGAACAGACCCACAAACCACCGCCAGCAGCGTTTCAGCAGCGGGATAGTCTTGTCGCTGACCACCAGAAAATACACGAGCAGCGACACCACAAGCAAGATGAGTGTACCAATCCAATTGATGTTCTCGCATAGCCAAACCGCTATAACCTGGCCGTGCAGTCCGCCCAAACGGAAGAACGTATCAATAGGCAGCACGTGGTCCAGATAACCAAAAGTGATAGAGCCCCAGATCAGGAAGAACAGGCTGCAGAACAGCACTTTCCACCATTTGACCTCCATCACATGCAGAAGCCCCAACCCATAGATAGTGTTCATCACCAACAGACTGATGAAAGAGATACCAAAGGCCTGATTGACAAAGAAATCGCTCAGGTTAGCACCCAGCGCTCCACCGATGTTGCGAATCTGCAACTTCGATTCAGGGTCGTCCAGGGCGGATTGGTCATACGCGCCTGTAAAAAAATAACTCAGGTAAGCGAGCAGCAGGTACAAGGTCAAAGCAAGGAGGACTACTGCCGAGATGATTCGGAAGTTGTCGCTCCGCAGGAATTCAGTGGTCTGTTCCCATGCTGAAGACCCCTGCGCTGTTTGGCGAGTCGCATACTGCGAACCGCCCGGATATTCTTGTCGTTTTGTCGGTCTCTT
>ONXE01000151.1 GCA_900321775.1 uncultured Bacteroidales bacterium | reverse complement strand
CCTCCGGCCTAATTTTCCATTTTCCATTGCGCAAGCCTCCCTCCCCAACCATAACATGACCATAAGATGACCATAAGATGAGGCAACCCCGCCGCTACTATGGTCATCTTGTCGTTTCACGTCCAACTCAACTAACGGATGCTCCTTCAGCAAACAAGCCTGCATAAAAGTATTTTACCACTTCTACAACTCTATTTCCACAATGTACCGCTATCAACTGTATATCAACTCATAACGCTTTGTTGTAGAAATAGAGTTGTAGAAGTCAATATGGAGACATCGGGCAGGATGCCGTGAGAGTAATACCGATGTCCCCAACAGCTCTGCCCCGGAGTTCCACACATGGTCACCCTCTCCAAAATAGTTTTGGCAGTTGGCAGTGGCAGAACGGAAGGCTAAACCAATTGATAGGATAATAAGAGTTCAAACTGTCACTTCCAACTGCCAAAAGTATTTAAGACATAGAAAACCTTAGATTGCGACCCCCGCCCAGAGGGGCAAAGTAGAGTAATACCATTCTAATACTATGAACGCTTTTTGTGCAGAGAGAGTCTCAAGGTGTATGCAAGGCCGTGCGAAAAACCTGTACAGACTTTTGCGGAAATCATAGGCGCAAAAATGCCGAATTTGAGGATTTTCTGAACTTTTTTGCAAAAATTCTTGCATATGTCAGGAAAAAGCAGTACCTTTGCAACTGATTTTGCAAACAACAAACACAAAATAATGAAGAAAGTAGTTTTACTATTGGCGCTGTGCCTGATGGGAATGTGTGTCAAAGCACAGCAGTCGTTGCCCCAATGGGCGCAAGATCTGGTGATGCAGAATCCCGGTGTGATTGATTCGGTGCGTCTGATTCCAATCAATGTGGATAGTTTGGAAGAGTGGCAGATGAGTATGAGTGATTTGGTTACTCGTTCGTACTTGGTTTATTACCACCAGCCGCGCAAGCATAGTGAACCAAGCGGCGAGCAGTTTCCGCTTCGTGCTGTGATTATCGTATATAACGATGCCAATCCCACAACGGCGACGAATGTGCTAACTATCGGCGGGTATTCTTTGTCTTCGGGTTTGGCAGAGATGCCTGATATCTTTGTTGCGAAAGACGATAAATCTGCCCTTTTTGAGATCGCGGGCCGCTACCACGGCAATTGTATCATGCCGGAGTACCGCTATTTCCAGTACTCGTCTCCGGTTAGGTGTTATGAGAAACTGGAAGATCTGCGCAGTGAGGAGGCGGCTGAGGATTTTCACAACCTCATTGAGGCACTGAAGAAAGTGCTGAAGGGCAAATGGGCTGTGACCGGCGGGAGCAAAGGCGGTACGGCGACGCTTGCCCAACACGCCTTTCATCCCGAAGACGCGGACATCTTTGTGCCTTATGTAGCGCCGTTTTTCAACACAACCAAAGATACCGCAATGGCCCATTACTGGTACAACAACGGCTGGAACAAGGAGTACCTGGATATGTTCATGAACATGCGCAAAACCATGTTGTTCCGCATGGATACAATCTATCCTATCTATTACCAGCTGGTCAAGACTGAAGAGATCACCGATAACGAGGTTTATGGCAGTTATTTGGCCAATACGGCACTTTTCGGATATGAAGAACATGTAAGTCAGGACACGGCGTTCATTCGTAAGACTATAGCCTACAACAGTTCGGTGATGAACACGTATAATGTAAAGGAATACAACGACACCGTGTATGCTATTATGCTAAAAAACGACATGTTTCAGCTGAAATATTTCGGTGACAATCTTACGTGGCTGCGCGATTCTGTGAACAATCAGGCACCTTCATGCCCGCGTGGGATGAGACGTGTAGGCCGCAGTCCGCGTAGTGTGCCGGAAAGCGAATGGTGGGGTGGCGGAGTAATAGGCAAGAGTGAGAAAGCCTACGAATATCAGGCGAAGACCGAGTTGGGTTATTATGATTGCCGTCTGGACCAGATAGTGGGACAAGAGGTGGGCCCGGCCTGGAATGCAGTATATAAGCAGTATGTGGGCAATATGATGGACTTCACTTCGCCCTGTTTCAAGGATTTTCCGTTTGACCCCAGCCTGTATAACAGGATGATGACGACCACGCAATCAGCCACCAAGCCTATTGTGTTTATCTATGGTGAGGATGACTGCTGGACGGGTGCGGCGATAAAAGACGAGTTCGTGAACGGAACGAATGTAAAGAAGTTCATCCTGCCGGCGCAGAACCATTACGCCACCTTCTCCGCCAATACGGATATGGCGAAGAGCAACGCCATTCGGGCCATTCTGGACGGCGTGTTGGGGGCTCCCCAAGGGATAGAATCGTTTTCTGCCGAACCGGTAAAGCGCGGGGAGAAGATATTCCGCGACGGCCAATTGCTGATTATCCGTGACGGAAGGACATATAATGTCCTCGGCACAGAAATCAAGTAAATGCATTGTCAAATAGTACAAATGTAAACAGTTCTTGGCCAAAATGACACAATTTGGTGCGCAGTATACATTTTTTTTCAAAAATGTTTGCATGTGTCAAAAAAAAGCAGTACCTTTGCAGTCGATTTCGATTTTAGGGTACAATGAAGAGACATTATCTATCATATTTGAGTGACGCTATCGCCGGTAACTGGGACAAGCCGGCGCTGACGAACTATGGCGAGGAGCAGGAGTACACCTTCGGCGATTTGGCGCGAGAGATTATGCGTCTGCACACCCTGTTCCGTCTGTTGGGTGTAAAGAAGGGCGACAAGATAGCCATCACGGGCCGCAACAGTGCCAACTGGGGTGTGGCCTACTTGGCGATTATGACCTACGAGGCTGTGGTCGTGTCTATTCTGCAGGACTTCAAAGCCGAGGATATTCACCGTCTGGTGGAGCATTCGGACAGCAAACTGCTGTTCTGCGGTCCGTATGTTTGGCGGGACCTGCAGTCGGAACAAATGCCTACGCTGTCGGCTATCATCGGATTGCAGGACTTTGACCTGCTGCGCGGAGAAGCCGATGCTCAGGCTGCAATAGCTGCATGGGCCGACGAGTTCAAGAAAGAGTATCCCGCGGAGAGTGTTCAGCCCGAGGATATCAAGTTCAACTCCGACCTTGACGAGTTATGTCTGATCAACTACACTTCCGGCAGTACCGGTAGCCCGAAAGGCGTGATGCTGAATGCGCGCTCGCTCTCGAGTAATGTGGAGACAGGCATGGACTTTCTGCCGGCGCCCAAGGGTGGTACCGTGGTTTCTATTCTGCCCATGGCGCATATGTTCGGCCAGGTGGCGGAGTTCCTTTACCCGCTTTGCTCCGGTTGCCATATCTATTTCCTGACCAAAACGCCCACACCTACCATCCTCTTGAAAGCTCTGCAGGAAGTGCAGCCGTACGAGGTGGTGATGGTGCCGTTGGTAATAGAGAAGATCTACAAAAAGAACATCGCTTCGCGTATCTCTTCGAAGATTGTGCGCGTGTTCTGGAAGACGCCGATTATAGGCGGTACTATCCGTAACAAAGTGAAGAAGACGCTGAAGAAATCGTTCGGCGGCAACATCAAATATTTCCTGTTGGGTGGCGCAGCGCTCAATCCCGAAGTGGAGGATTGTCTGTTGGACATCCGTTTCCCGCTGACAGTGGGTTACGGTATGACCGAGTGCGGCCCGCTTATCGGCGGTAATCCTCCGTCCAAGTTCAAGGCCCGCTCATGCGGCAAACCGGTGTTGAACATGGAAGTCAAGATTGACAATCCCAACGACAAGGGCATAGGTGAGATTCTTGTCAAGGGGGAGAACGTGATGTTGGGTTACTACAAGAACCCTGAGGCCACGCGTGCCACCTTTACCCACGACGGGTGGATGCGTACCGGCGACCTGGGATACCTGGACCGTCATAAGAACATCTACCTGAAGGGCAGAAACAAGACGATGATTCTGGGGGCTTCGGGACAGAACATCTACCCCGAGGAGATTGAGGACAAGCTGAACAACCTGGAAGGCGTGGGCGAGAGTATTGTGGTGGAGCGCGAAGGCAAGTTGATTGGCCTGGTTTTCCCCGACGAGCAAACCACCAAAGGCTGGGGACTGGAGGACATAGAGCGCCTGATGAAAGAGAACCTGCAGAAGTTGAACAAGCTGATTCCGGGTTACTCGCAGGTGAGCCATATAGAGATCAAGGAGGAGCCGTTTGAGAAGACGCCGAAGAAATCCATCAAACGCTTCCTGTACAAATGACCCCGTCGGCCGGCATAGCGAAACAGTGTCCCCGCTGCGGAAGTTCGTTCCGCTGCATGCATGACACGCCCGCTATCTGTCAATGTGCCGGCATTACGCTTAGCTCTGCCACGCGGGCCTATTTGCGCGAGCACTATACTGACTGCCTTTGTGCCCACTGTCTTAGCGAGCTGGAGGCACATCTACCGAGAGGATAATAAGGGAGGAACAAATAGAGAAGTACACCAAAGATTGTCGAAATAACAATTCAAAACAGTATGAAAAAGCAATTTGTTCTGCCGGTTATGACGGTAGTGGAGATGAAAACCAGTCTGATTGCTACGAGTGTTCAAAGTATTGACTCAAACGTCCAACTGTTCTACGGAGGGGCTTACAACGGCTATGCCCGTACTCCCGACCGCGGTTATTACGACTGGGATGCAGGTTATTAATTAAAGAGCAGGAAAAGTGTTTGTATGAAAGGAAAGATTAAGTTAGTTCTGTTCCTGCTTGTACTTTCGGCTGCGGCTTGGGCGCAGTCGGACAAGTATGCCTGGACGACCCATTATTTTTTGGACGAGCAGCGCCGTTTGTCGGAGCAGACTGCTCAAGCGCAGCAGGCTCCTGCCCGGGGTGGGCGGAACAGTGTTGCAGATCAGCCGGAGCGTGTGGTGGCAGAGCCGGACACGATAGACGGTGTAGCTTATATCTCGTGTTTTGTTCATCTACAGGACCCCTCAGACCTGAGTGCTGTTCAGGCTCTGGGCGTGATAGTGGAGAGTACGTTTGACGGGTTGGATTTCATCACGGCCCTTGTGCCCGTGTCGCAGATAGAAGCGTTGGCTGGGGTGGAGAACGTGACCCTCATCAGCGTGTCGGAGTTGATGCAGCCGATGACAGACTTGGCGCGTGAGCAGACAGGCACCAACTACTTGTTGAATGCGTCTGCCGGACAAGGTCGCGGACTGACGACGACGTACGACGGAACGGGAGTAGTGTTAGGTATTATCGACACGGGTATCGACTTCGGACATATCGCTTTCAAGGACAAGGACGGCAACAG
>ONXE01000123.1 GCA_900321775.1 uncultured Bacteroidales bacterium | reverse complement strand
TTCCTTGAAATAGAAACGGAGCGACTTGTCCTCCATCGGGTTGACAGATCCGGTCGGTTTGTCCACAGTGAGCCATTCCGGCAAGGACTCGACGGCATATTGATGGCGCTTGCCGGAGTTGTTGATGATGCGGAAATCGGCATAGTTATATCCGTTAGGTACATCTCCGTAGTATGCCATGAAGTCGAGGTCGTCGTCCTCCCACTTGAGGGAGTTGCGGTCCACGAACGCCACCCATGTGACAGGTGAAGCCATCGGATTGCCGTTGAGGTCCTCCACGTCTCGCACGGTAACATAGATAGTCTGTTTGTTCACCTCGCGGTCCTGATTGAGCACGTTGATCATCAGTTCGTCCTGGTTGAACGACCAATCGAAACGCAGTTTGGCCAGCAATCCCGCATCATTCATCGGGGCGTTGGTATTGTCCTCCATGCCCTCGGTGCTACTTTGGACAAGAGGAACCACTTTGTTGATTATCTGTCCGGAAGGATCGCGGAACTGGCGCTGATCGTTGACAGAGAACACCTGCTCGAGGACGCCGTTGGGATTGAGTATCTGCTGTTCGAAAGGCAAGTAAGCCATGAGTCCCATTTCATCGCCATACGGAGAGAAGAGGTCGTAGTTGAGAACGAGGTCTTTAGGCAAGGCCTGTTCGAAGATAGCGAACTCGTCGATATGTCCGGCAAAGCCGTCACCTCCGAAGTATGCCGCTCCGCTGATACCGCTCATTCGGCTGGCGGGGAATGTCTGGAGCATGTTGCCGTCGATAAAGATAGAGGTATTGTCGAAAGTGCGGTTGACGGTCATCACGAAATGGTGCCATTCTTCGTCGTTGAAACTGCCGTCTGTTTTCCAACTTTGGTTATCCGAGTGGAACACAATGGCGCCGTCCTCGAGCGCGATGCGTGAGCCCTTGTGGGTAATTACGCCCGCGGTATCGACAAAGGTACGCCAGTTGGCCTGGTATAGCGTGCCATTAGTAGCGGTTCGGAACCAGAACATAAGGGTCTCATCATATACCGCGGATCTTCCCAAGAGGTTCCCCATAAGTTGTACTTGTTTTCCAGCCGGGATATTCAGCGACCAGCCTTTCTGTACGTTCCAAGAGCAGTTGTCGAGATAGAGAGTTGCGCCACTTGCATGGTCGGTACAGAAATCGCCTCGGCTTTCGTCCATGCGGTAGTATCCCAGCAGTTCGCGCTCAAATCCGGAGAGGTAATGGTTAGCCGTAGCGGCAATCTCCTCTAGTGTCAGTGCCTTGGTCCAGATGCGTGTTTCGAGCATATCTCCGCGATATCCCTCGCCGAAGGTCCATACAGCCGAAGAGGTAGTTGTCGGCCAATTGCAACGCATGCTTTCACCGCTCTTGTCTTCCGTACCGGCATAGACATGGAACTCGTCCTTTGCATCTTCGTTTCTGGTTCGGGTAATCACTACGCGGGTGAACTCGAGCAGGCTACCCAACGACTCGGACATAATCATCCCATAACTGTTTAGCGGAGCCGCGGGTAGAATGCCGATACGGTTGTCCTTCGTCAGGTAGATGGCCACTCCTGTTTCGGTGGTCTCGGAGTAGGTTTCGAACAGTTTCACGTCCTCCGTGCGATTCTGTTGTTCAGGTCGGATGAGCATGTCGATAGAGAACGAATCGGAGAGGAGGTCGCGTTTAACCTTGGTTTCGGCCTTGGAGTTGCCGTTGAAATGCAGCGCTGTTGAGGCTGTTATGCCGGTCTCGTTAGTCACGCCCATAAGTTGGAAGTTGTTGTCCTCGTCCAGATAGTTTCCAGCAATAGGCTCATTGAATCTCAACAAGAGATTGCTGCCCACGCTCAGGATGCTGTTGGCAGGTTCGGGTTCGCCGAAGACGCGTGGCGTGCGTGTATCTTTGACGCCGCTGATAGTCGGAGAGGCTTTAGTTACGAAGCCCGATCCATAGCGGCAGAACGAGACAGCTCTCAGGTCGTAGCGTTGCTCAATCGGGTCGCGTTCACCATAGAAACGGAAGGGCACGATGCGACCGTTTTCAATCATGGCTTTGTTGCCCGAAGCCAGTTTGTACAAGCTATCGGAGGCGTAGAACGAGCAATTGTTGACCCAACTCTCCTCGCTTTCTGTAGAGAGTTTGTACTGGAACTCGATGTGGTCGAAGTTTTTATGATAGATGTCGAATCCCTCGATGCTAACAGGCAGGAAGTAGCCCACGGTATCCCGTTGTGAGAGGGTGTTCATTATCCAGTTTTGCCGCGGTGAGGTAATCTCGACGTCCGAAGAAACAGGTAGGAAATGGACAGCGAGGTCCATGGTTGCCCTGGTTTTGAAGCAAGACGCCACGTACATACCTATCCTCAGGTTGTAGTCGTCCACCGTACCGCGCTCCACTTCCAAAGTAGCTGTGATAGGAGTGCCCGGTTCAATCCAGAATGTAGGATTCGTGTTGAGCGGCGAACCATCGAGATAGACTTTGGCTCCATCGGGGTTAGTCAATCCATCCAGATAGAGTGAGAACCGTTCGCCGGCCGCAGCAATACCTGTATCCACTTCGCCGTTGTTGTACATGGTGATGCGGAATGTGGCGCGTTTGTCGGGCGAAACATTGGCAATCTCGTAGGTGTTGGCACTCAATTCGGGTTTCATCGCCCATCGCGTGTCGCTATTGAGCAATGTGCCGGGGTTGTAGAGAATAGTCCGCTCCTCCTCTTCATGCGGGCAGAACGAGGTGCCGGTTTGCGTGAAGAACACGTAGGAACCGTACTTGGCATCATCGGTACTGCCTATTTCCACGTTTTCGCGTACGGCATACGTGTCTTCCAACCATGTCGAATCCCAGTGGGCGCGATAGACACTGATGGTGATATCCCCAAGTTGGTCCGCGCTGATGGTAAAACCAGTCTCTTTATTCAGCGTAGTGTTTTTACTCGTTCGGTGTTCCTCGCTGTAATCCAGTATCGGTTTGTACTGCAGGTAGAACTTGCTTGAGCTGGCGTTGGTACCTATCTCGCTGAAAGGCTTCTGTTGAGCTTCATCTCCTTGAACTGCTTCACCAGTATAGAAGTCTTTCAACGCGTCCGCAGCCGTAGAGTTTTTGCCCATATACTTAGCCAAGCTGGGTAGTGATTGGATGAAGCTGGACGCTCCACCGGTTACCATAGAAGTCGCGTCGGAGAATAATTGCCATCCCTGCGGCACTTCGTTGTAGGAAGCTGTGGACGCGTAGGAGTCGGTGTGTGAGTAAGTGGTCCCGTTGGAGACGCTGTATGTGCCCACAAACTGGCCGGTGGTGCGAGCCTCAACCTTCTCGCGTTCATTCTGCATGATGATAGTGATCCACTGCATCAGCATGCGGTTGATGCTCGCCACTTGATCGGTATAGGCAGTATCGTTAAACGGCGAAAACATCTCGTAGGCCTTCAGCGGCAGTGTGTCGTTGAGGTAGTTACCGGTCTCGTGATACCAATACACGGGCTTACCGCTTGCATTGGCCGCAGCTTGAGCATCGGCGGCAGAGTTGAAGTTCATCAACAGATTCTGGCGTTCGATGGCCAGTTGCGGAATCAATGTCTCCAGAATGTATCGCTGTGTATAGACGAAAGTGTGGTCCAAGTTCGCACCGAGTACGGTCTTGGTGCCGGTGACCAAGTGGTAATGTCTTCCAGTGGAGTCCACGCCATGGGCAAGTACGTGCATTGCACCAGCGTTGATGGCAGGCTGTCGTGCCTGATAGAGGCTGTCATCAATCACGCAGACAGTCTTGGCCGTTCCGGACAATTGTCCTATTGTAGCCCCCAAGAAAACATCGGCATTGCTGCCTACCCCATTCACTCCCGAAGCCGACGAGGTACTGATACGCTCTTTGGTTGTAAAAGAATACTGATATTCGTAGCCATAGTCGAACTTGTGCGAAACGGGTATGGTTACTTTGTACGATTTATTGGTAACAAAGGGCTGGCCGGTATAGTTACCGGTACCTTGCGGGGCACTGACAATGCCCACATTGGTTGTCACCTCCGTACCCCAGGTAGGCGTCAGTTCCAAACCGAATTCGGCTTTGGTCTTGGTGGTAAAACCGAACTTATAGGTTGTGCCGGACTCGACGTATGCCGAACTGCCGGATCCACCCGGGTCTCGGATGATGTCCAGCAGGTGGATGTCGGCAGGAGTGGAGCGAAGGCTTTTTTCCTGCACAATAGTGCCTACGGTGAATGCTTGGAAGACATTGGTTTCCACGGTATTGCCTTCTTGTTCCAGAGCAACGGTTACGGTATGCAACGCATCTTCGCCGTGCGATTCGACGTCCATGTGGTCCACAGTTAGCCACACGACGTTGTTTCGGCCGTTGTGATCCAAGTCGTAAGTAGTGGCGGCAATGTCACTTTGCATGCCGTTGCGTACGATGACTTTGCCTCCGCGAATAGGCACACGATTCAGAATATTGCCGGACACGTCATTGTTGAAGTAGTAGTCCTCGTAGGCTGTGGCGACAAACTGATATTTCTTGCCCTTCAAGAACAGCGGATACCCGAGGGTGTACTCCACTGTGCCGTCCGCCTGCTTGCGGTAAAGGTCAACTTTCTCTTTCGAGTCCGAATTGAAGCTGCTCACTTCCATCTGCGGCTCACCGAACCCATCGCGTTCGATACCGTAGATGTTCTGCACCAGTTCCACTTGAACAGGGTTGTGGTAGATGCGGTCGTATGAGGCGTTATAGTGCACACTATCGCCCTCACGCACAACGTCGAAGGACTGCAGCGGTGCGTTTGTCAGGTCGAATGACTCGCTGCCGGCTCCGGGAGCAAACAACGTTGCATAACCGCGTGCCGAGGCTTGCACCACTTTGTATTTGACGGGGAAGAGGTCTATTTGGTACTCGCCGGTCCGGATGTCGGGACGAATGGTGATGCGTTTCTTTTCGAAAATCGCCTGCGTGCTGCCGACCACACGTGTTGAATCGCCTCCCGCCAGTGTGGGGTGGAAGTAAACGATATGATTGGTCTGTTGCACAATAGTATCGAGCGTCTGGTCGTTCGGGTCATGCACAATCTGCGCGGTGTTGTCGCCTTCGAGTTGCAGCACCAGTTGCAGGTCCTCGCCCAGATTGTTCGTACCCAAGCCAAAAGCCTTCGGGAGGTCGCGTTGATCGTTACCTCCAGCCACACGTCCTACGAGTCGCACTTTCGTCTCGTCGTAGAATCGCACGCCGTCCAAGGCTTTGGTTAAAGCAAACTCGGGGTTGTCGCCCTCCACGTACAGGATACCATCTCCCTCAAAAGTATGTCCAACCTTGATAACCTGGAGGGTGTAGGGTTGGTTCTTTGTGAGAACCATTTCGAAATTGCCGTCTATGCCGGACTTGAGGGGAGTAGTACCGCGATAGATTGTATCGCCGTTGAGCAGGAACATAGCGCCCGCAACCGGGATAGTGGAATTCTTGTAGAGCACCCGTCCTGTGAGGCGAGCCGTTTCGGTATTGACAAAATTTATTCCACCTGCAACCGCATTGTCTGCAGCCAGCGAGATACTGGCCGAGCCAGCGCTGGTGTTGTTGAACGAGAATATACCGTATTGGTGTGTAGGTATCACCACATAATCAGTGGATAAGGCGATATCGTATATCAGGCTGTCGAACCGATATTGGCCCGTTGCGTCGGTCATCATCGTTCGCAGCACGTTGCCTTCGGCATCCTGCAAGGCCACATTCACTCCATTCATGCCGCTATGGTCACTCATCTCTATCACACCGCTGATTTCGCCGAACGGTGAGCGCCAGCCTTCCGCCGTAGAATAGTTGCGTGTGGA